>JABMQX010000114.1 GCA_013203085.1 bacterium
ACGCTGAATGCTTCGTAGAGGAGAATGAACCCCACGCCGCTGTTGACGTGGATGGTCTGCGAACGGTGGGATGGCGGAATCTTCCACTATTGTCGAGATAAGTGGCGTATTTGCTCCTCTGATCGTCGGAACACGTTGTGGTGTGCGAAATTGCAAAGCACGGAGTTGCACAAAATCAAGGAAACAGAATTTCTCGGTTAGGAGGCACCTCTTAGCGACTGGGATTCTGCAGGTCTTCCCCACGAAATGGGATCTGATTTCATCGCTTTTGGCAACAGTTGACTGCGACTGCTTCCAAATGACGGAGAATGAACTGGCATACCAAGGCAGATGCGATCGAGCAGCAGCTTTTCCTTGCTCGCCGGACTACGATACAAACACCGGCGCCCGATATCCGGTGTTGTACCTCCAGTACGGTTGGGGTGAAGACGCGCGCGGCTGGTCCACGCAGGGACAGGCGAACTTCACCCTGGACAATCTGATCGCCGAAGGCAAGGCCAAACCGATGATTCTGGTCATGGACGACGGCAATATCAGGGGCAGGATCGTCCGGGGCGGCGGCGGAATATTCTCCATGCGCGCCCATTTCACCGATGTCATAATTCAGGACATCATCCCGATGATCGACAGCGCCTACCGCACTTTGACGGGCCGCGAACACAGCGCGACGGCAGGGCTGTCCATGGGCAGCATGCAAATGTTCAACATCACCCTGACCGATCTCGACAAGTTCGCCTACATAGCCGGTTTCAGACCCGGACTGCCCATGAATACCATCAACCGCATCTATGAGGACCTCAATGGCTTCAACAAGAAGGTCGAGGTGCTTTTCCTCGGCGCCGGCGGCATCGAACGTCGGAGCAATCCGAATTTCTGGAATCCGCACCAAGCCCTCGCCAATGCCGGCATCAAAAGTGTATGCTATGAGTCACCGGGTACCGCCCACGAATGGTTGACGTGGCGCCGCAGCCTGCATGAGTTCGCGCCATTGCTTCTCAAAAACTAAAGGAGACCGCTTATGAAAACGACTCTTTCCGTTGTGGTGTTGATCTCCATTCTCTGGGGGCCGTTCTGCCTGGCACAAACCCCTCCGGCGATGCATGAAACCGATTTCAAGCCCGCTTCCACAAATGCCCCTGGATCGCAGTACCCACAGGTCAATTCCGAGGGGCGGGCGAGGTTTCGCATTTATGCGCCCGATGCCCAGAGCATACGGGTTAGCCTCCGCAACACGGCGCTGACCAAAGGCGATGACGGCGTGTGGACCGGCACGACTGAACCGCTCGATCCAGGCTTCCATTACTATCAGATCATCGTCGATGGTCTCGGCGTCGCCGATCCGGGCAGTGACAGTTTCTTCGGTTCCAGCAGCGCGAGAAGCGGGATCGAAATTCCAGAAAAGGGCGTCGATTTCTACGATGCCAAGGACGTCCCGCACGGTGATATCCGCGTCAAATGGTATTTCTCGAAGATCACCAACGCCTGGCGGCGTTGCTTCATCTACACCCCGCCGGACTATGACACGAACACCAGTGTCCGCTATCCGGTGCTGTATCTCCAGCACGGGGCCGGTGAAGACGAGACGGCATGGTCCAGGCAGGGCCGGATGAATTTCATCCTCGACAACCTGATTGCCGAGGGCAAGGCCAAGCCCATGATCGTCGTTATGGACAACGGCGGCGGTAGTGCCCTGTTCGCCAATCGCGGAGGCCCTCGGGGCGGACGCAGATTCGGTCGCGGCGGCTTCGGTGGCTTCGGTGGGCGGCAGTTCTCCCAGATCCTCCTGACCGAGATTATTCCCATGGTGGAGTCCAATTTCCGCACGCTCACGGACCGTGAGCACCGCGCCATCGCCGGGCTGTCGATGGGTGCAGCACAGGCGACACAGATCGGTGCAGCGAATCTGGACAAGTTCGCCTATATCGCCGGTTTCAGCGGTGGTCGCATTGCGCTCGAGGGGCCTGGCGCCGTCGACCCGAACGAGTTCAACGAGAAAGTGAAAGTGTTCTACCTGAGCATGGGCACCAAAGAGAACATTGATCGCTTCAGGCAGACTTGTGAGGCACTGAAGCAGGCGGGAATCAAGTACGTCGCCTACGAAGCTCCCGGCACGGCTCACGAGTTCCAGACCTGGCGCAAGAGCCTGTATGGATTCGCTCAACTGCTGTTCAAGGAAGACCTTACCAGCTCCCTGACTCCGCCTGCGGTGCCGGCCCAGCCGGCCCCTGCACGCGGCGACTCGGCGTCGCCGGGTACTCGTAGAGGCGGTGGGCGAGGCCGATTCGGCCGACCGATCGAGCTGGGCCCGGACGACAAACCCGCCTTCGATGATCCGCCCGCGGCATTCAGAGGTAAACGAGAGAACATCCCTCATGGCGAGCTGACGATGATCCAGTATGATTCCAAGACGGTCGGAACGCGTCGCCAGATGCTTGTCTATACGCCACCGGGCTATTCAACCGACCATAAATACCCCGTGCTCTACCTTCTGCACGGCATCGGCGGCGACGAACGCGAATGGCAGCGGCTATGCAGCCCGGAGAACATCCTCGACAACCTGCTGGCCGACGGCAAGATCCAACCGATGATCGTGGTCATGCCCAACGGCCGGGCCCAGAAGAACGACCGAGCCGAAGGCAATGTCTTCGCCAGCGCGCCAGCTTTCGCCGCGTTTGAAGGCGATCTGCTCAACGACGTGATTCCAGCCATTGAGGTCAGGTACTCTGTTTGTGCCGGCCGCGAGCATCGGGCTTTGGCGGGCCTGTCGATGGGTGGGGGCCAGTCCTTGAACTTCGGACTCGCTCACCTCGGTGTTTTCGCCTGGATCGGCGGGTTCTCGTCAGCCCCCAACACCAGACCTCCCGCCGAGCTCGTGCCTGACCCGGCAGCCGCCAGGGACAAGCTGAAGCTGCTATGGCTGTCTTGCGGCAATAAGGATGGCCTGATCGGCATCAGCCAGGGCGTCCACAACTACCTCAAAGAAAACAACGTGCCGCACATCTGGCACGTGGATTCCAATGGCCACGATGGGACCGAATGGGCCAACAATCTGTATCTCTTTGCCCAACACATCTTCAAGTAGTTGCAGAGAAACGCGAAAATGGTGCGTAGGATTCCACCAATCATTTGGAGGTAGGCTAAGGTCTGCCAAGGTGTTAGATGACGACAGTTTCGCTCTGATAATACGTGCACATGCACGTTTTAAGCCAACAGGCGACCGCCGCGCAGATTACACCCGCGCACTTCACCGCCGGCGAAATGAAGAATCTTGCCAGTATTCCGTTTTTCATCTCACTTTTGACATTTCTGAGGGTATTATGTAGGAGGTTAAATGGGAAATCCCGGTTCAAGTTATTCTCTTTTTATAGAAAGGTATGCACGATGAGCTTGGTGGGAATGAATCGGTTCTGCTGTTACATCACTGTCATGCTGGCTGCTGCGGGCGCAGCGTTTGCCTCGGAGGCGACCACCGACTGGAAGGACGAAGCCAATGCACGAATTGTGCGTCTCCACCAACGCGAGGTGCGAGTGCGCGTGGTAGACGAGCAGGGCGATCCGGCCGCGGGCATATCGGTCGGTATCCGCCAGATCCGTCAGGCGTTCCCATTCGGGTCCGCCATGAGTCGGGCCCTGCTGCGCAACGAACGCTACGCCGAGTTCTTCAAGGCCCACTTCAACTGGGCGGTGTTCGGAAACGAGTCGAAGTGGTATTCCAACGAACGTTTCCAGGGCCGGGACGACTACCGCGATGCCGATGCCATGCTGGCCTGGTGCGAGGCCAACGATATCCCGGTACGGGGTCACTGCATCTTCTGGGAACCGGAGAAATGGCAACCGAGGTGGGTTAGTCGTCTCTCGGGCGAACAGTTGCGCCAGGCCGTCGAACACCGCCTTGCAAGCGCTGTGACGCATTTTCGCGGCCGGTTTGTCCATTGGGATGTGGACAACGAAATGCTCCACGGGACGTTCTTCAAGGATGGTTTAGGTGAGTCGATCTGGCCTTGGATGTTCACACGGGCTCACGAATTGGACCCTGAGGTAAAGCTGTTCGTCAACGAATTCAATATCCTCTCTGTGGACCAGGTGTTCAAGCAGGTGCAAACGGATGAGTACGTCGCCAGCATTCGTCGCTTGCTCGACCATGGAGCGCCGATTCATGGCGTTGGAATTCAGGGGCATCTCTGGCATGAAGACATCCTGGCTAACCCGGGCGTCCTGAAAGAGCGATTGGACAAGATCGCAGCTTTAGAGCTACCGATCTGGATCACTGAGTTCGACGTGGCCGACGACGATGAGACAAGTTGCGCCGACAAACTGGAGTTGGTCTATCGCACCGCCTACAGCCACCCGGCGGTCAAAGGGATCATGATGTGGGTCTTCTGGGCGGGGGATTCCTGGCGCGGTCCCAACGCGGGTTTGGCGGATCGGGATTGGACGCTCAACGAGGCGGGCAAGCGGTACGAAGCCTTGATGGAAGAATGGTCCACCGAAATGTCGGGTACGACCGATACTGACGGCCTCTTGTCGTTCCGCGGTTTCCACGGTGATTACGCGGCAACGGTAACCAGAACCGACGGCGCAGAAGCAAATGCATCTTTCTCGATCGAAGAGGGCCAGGAACCACAAGAGATAAAAATCCAACTACAAAGCACATCAGCGGCCGAGTCCGCCACCCCGTCCCAGCCCACTACGCCGTCAACGGTACATGCGGACGCTCCCACGCTGCCCTTCGCCACACCGCTCCAGTGGAAATCTACAGATGTGTTGATCAAGCCGGTGTCCGACGAAACACACAACATCGTGTCCGTCAAAGATCCAACGATTGTCCGTTACAACAACAAATGGCACGTCTATGCGACCACAGCCAATACTCGAGGCAATTGGAGCATGGTCTATCTCAGTTTTGCGGATTGGGCGGATGCCGCTCACGCCAAACCCTATTACATTGACAACAATCCGAATCTTCGCGGCTATCACTGCGCCCCGCAAGTCTTCTACTTCCGCCCGCACAAGAAGTGGTACCTGATTTACCAATCTCAGCACCCGCAGTATTCAACCACTGATGATATCTCCAAGCCGGAAACCTGGACGAAGCCGGAGAACTTCTTTGATGCTAAGCCGGCCAGTGCCCCGCGGCTCTGGATCGACTACTGGATGATCTGCGACGACACGCATGCCTACCTGTTTTTCACTGGAGATAACGGCCGCGTGTATCGCAGCCGGACCAGGATCGAGGACTTTCCCAAGGGCATGAGCGACCCGGAAGTTGTTATCGAGGGTCCACGAAATGACGTTTTCGAAGGAAGTATGACCTATAAGATCAAGGGCACCGGCACCTATCTGACACTGGTCGAGGCTATCGCCCCGGCACGGTACTATCGCGCCTGGACATCCGACCGCCTTGATGGCGAATGGACGCCCCTTCCGGATGCAAACACGTGGCAGAAGCCCTTCGCCGGCATCAACAACATCACCTTCGCTGAGGGTGTGACGCCCTGGACAAGGGACATCAGCCACGGGGAGCTGATTCGCGACGGATATGATGAAACGCTGACCATTGACCCCAACAACCTCCAACTCCTTTATCAAGGTCGCGATCCGGCCGTCAATACAAGGTACAGCCTGCTGCCCTATCGACTGGGGTTGCTCAGCCTAGATCAGGCCACGAGGTGAGCACGCGGCTAATATGGGCCTGTCCCGAATAGCGGTCCATTAAGCGGCATGGTGTCGGACTTTCCACTGGGCTCGAGTGATGCGAAGTGAGGGGTAGTGATGACGTTCGCGTCTCATTCGACTGCTTTCCATTTGAAACACGCGCCACCCTTGCGGTCCGGCTGCGGGCCAGCAGCGGTAACCGTGACTGGACCGGGGTTGTTGGGTTTGGTGGCCAAGTAGCGATGATTGGTGAGGGACATGAGCATGGTGTCACCGCGCATCAGGTTGACCCATTGGAAGGATTCTGCCTCGCCGGGCGTTTTCGCGGCGAGGTCCTTCAATGAGACACCGTCACCAGCCGCAGACACGAACCGGCCGTTGGCGGCCTTGAGCGCCACGCGGCCCTTCCCTAAATTGATGACCTGGAATTGGACGTTTTGGGCGACCACACCGGGCGCGTCGGCCGCTACATTGATGAGCGCCATGTTCTGGGTGTCGGCTGCCAGGAAGCTGCCGTCGGCACCGCTGGTCAGCGTGACGGTCTTACCCACCGGTATCACCCGTTCAATGCCCCTCGCCCGCGGCTCGTCGACCGTGAAATTGTCGAAGTCGGCATGGCCTCCGGCTTGGCCCGACGTGTTGAAGTTGAACAGGGAATAGCGAACGCCTTGGAAAGTCGTGAGCTGGTACGCCATGGTGAAGGCGTCGCCCAGCGGAGTGAAGTCCTTGCCGTCCGCGCTCCAACTGAAGACGGCTTTCTCGATGTCGAAGTTGCAGGCAACGCGGAGCCAGACGTGGGTGGGGCTGGCGGGAGCCTTGGTGGTCTTGCGATCGGTCTGGTCGAAGGTCTGGAGCGTCACGCCTTTGGCTGTCTTGACCAGGCCGATCCAGGCGTAAGGAGCATTCAGCAGCGCCAAGCCGGCAGTGTCTCCCGCCACCAGACCCGAGGCGTCAAGTTCGACCGTCGCGATGGATTCGGGACCCATTGGTCGCTGCGTCAGACTGTTCCGGGCCATCCAGAAGTCATCGACAGGGAGCGAGTGCAGGCGAAGCACGCCGGGCTTTTCGGTGAGAGACCACTTGGAATCATTCGGGACATGATTCCACTGCCAAACGGGGTTCAGTTTCGGAGAATCGAAGCTATCATTGCGCACGAACAGCGGCTTGGGAGCCTGGGTGTAGTCGGTGTTGGGTTTGATCCAAGTGTTGGGGGCCTTGCGGAGGTTGCCCGGCAGGCCGATGATTGGGAAGTTGTTGTCCCAGGTGATCGAAACAAGCGCGACCATGCGGCCGATGCTGCCGTGGTCCTGCATGATGATGCTCCACCATTCACCCGAGGGAGTATCAACGATGCCGCCCTGATGGAGGGTCAGGCCGCCGCCGGAGTTGGGGTCGCTCGGCATGATCGTGAAGGTTGGATTACCCCCGCGGCCGCGGCGGACGCTGTTTTGAGTGGGAACGCCCAGGGACTCGCCCTGGACCATGCGTTCGACCTCCCAGGGCCCGTCGATCGAATCGGCGCGGGCGACGACTTGGTCGGTGTGCGCGCCGGGGATGGCGGATACGTCGTAGTACTTGCCGTTGATCTTGTAGAGGTGATGGCCCTCGCCCATGCCACGGGCGTTCATCTGGCGCCGCGTGTTGGGGACAATCTCGGTGATGTCCTTGTTGAGCTCGACGATGGTAGGCCGTCTGGCGCCGAAGATGGCGTAGATTTTGCCGTCATCGAACAGGACGGACAAGTCATGCATGCCGGGGAGCTGATTGCGTGCCCACGGCCCGTTGGCGGATTTGGAGCGGAAGACCTGGGTTCCCACCCTGTTGACGTTACAGAAGACGTAGAACGTCCCATCGTGGTAACGGATGCAGGGCGCCCAGATGCCCTGACCGTAGATGTTCCCGCCCTCGAGGCGAAAGGAGGGGCCAAGGTCCAGGCGATCGATGCAGTAGCTGGCGAGTTCCCAATTCACCAGGTCCTTGGAATGCAGCACGATGAGGCCGGGATTCATGTGCATGGTGGTGCCGGCGAGATAGTAGTCCTCGCCGACGCGGATGACGTCAGGGTCCTCGAATTCCTCATAGAACAGGGGATTGGAATAGGTACCATTGCCGTTGTCGGCGGTCCAGCTTTGTGCCGCAGCAGTGGAGGCCCCGGAACAAACGGGCGGTGCAGCGGTGATAACGCCGACGGTCAGCGTGACCAGACTCGCAAACCCCAGAAGATGTTGAACGCGTTGCATGGCAATACTCCTCAAGTAGAGTCAAGACCGACGATGACGGGAAGGCTGGTGGCACAATTCCGCCTGTCCCTGTCATGAAAGGCATATCATCACTCCGCTTGACTGCGCATGGTCGTCGTGGTGTCCACGAGCCCTCCGGACTCGGCTTTGAGAGTGATCGTCCCAGCCTGGTCCGGTCTGGCCCGCACAATGGCCAGGCACAGGCCGTTGAAGGCGTCGCGTTCCTTGGACTGGAAGGACTCAAAGCTCGTGGGATCACCGTTGTCGGTGGCGACGATCTCGCCCGGGCCGTCAATAGAGAAACACACGCGGTTCTTCGCGTGAGGTACGAGGACATCGTCTTTATCCACGATCGTGACCGTGATGAAGGCGAGACCCTGACCGTCAGCGGCAATGGTACTCCGATCCGCCTTCGCCAGGAGCCTGGCAGGCGGGCCGGCGGTCCTCATCACGTCCGTGGCCCACTCCTTGCCCTCCTTGTAGGCCACGACCTTCAGTTCACCCGGCTGGTAGGTGACGTCGTCCCAGCGGAGGCGGTATGCGTATGGGCCCTTGGTCTTCTTGCCAAGGGACTTGCCGTTGAGGAACAGTTCGGCCTCATCGCCGGAGGTGAAGACGTGCACCGGCGTGACCTGCCCGATGCGCTGCGGCCAGGTCCAATGCGGCAACAGATGAGCCATCGGGAGATCGGGGCGCCAGTGCGATTGATAGAGGTAGAACCGGTCTTTCTTGAATCCGGCCAGGTCGATGATGCCGAAATAAGAACTCCGGGACGAATAGTAGGGAGTCGGCTCGCCGAGATAATCCCAGCCGGACCAGACAAATCCTCCGGCCACATAGGGATGCTGGTCCAGGGAGGCAAATACCTTGTCCGCGGAGGAGCCGAAATCCGCCGTATACAGTTCGTAGGCACTGACGTATTGTTTTTTTGGATCGCCGCCTGATTCATCCTTCACCGGTGCGCTGACTCCCTCGTAGACTGGGAAGATGTATGTCCCGCGGCTGCTCAGAGCAGCGGCGTTCTCGCTGCTGAGAATGACCTTGTCAGAAAATGCTTTGCGAAAGGCAGGGTATAGCGGAGGCGTGTTGATCCCCTTGAGATGGGCATAGGCCGGAGTATTGCGGATCCCTTCGCCCTGGTAATTCAGGCTGATGAGGTCCGGGACTTCGGGTAGTGGCATGTTCGGCTTGGCCCAGTTCATCGCGGTGGTGGTGGGACGGGTGGGATCCTCCTCCTTCACGATGTCGTGCAGACGCTGGGCCACAGCCGCGCCTTCCTCCCCGGTGTATTGCTCGCCGACTTCGTTACCGAAGCTCCATATAATCACCGAGGGGTGGTTCCGGTCGCGACGGACCAGGGCACGCAAGTCCTGCTCGTGCCAGTCCGGGAAGATGAGATGGAAATCGAGCGGGGTTTTCTTCATTTCCCAGACGTCGAATATCTCGTCTACGACCAGGAACCCCATCCGGTCCGTCAGTTCGAGCAGTTCGGGAGCAGGCGGGTTGTGGGCCATGCGGATGGCGTTGCAGCCCATTTCACGGAGCATCTCGAGCTGACGCTCCGCCGCACGGGTATTGAAAGCCGCGCCTAGGGCGCCGAGATCGTGATGCTGGTTGGCGCCCTGAATGTAGATGCGCTTGCCATTGACATGGATGCCCGTGTCCGGGTCGAATCGCAGTGAGCGGATACCGAAACGCGTCTCGTATTGATCAACGGGTTTGCCCTGATACCACAAGGTGGTCACTGCCACGTAGCGGTGGGGAGTCTGCGTGGGGAGTGGTCCCCACAGGCGGGGATTCTCGAGGGTGAGGGAGACTTCGAGCTTGGCGCTCTCGCCCGCCGCAACCGGCGTTTTCAGCGGCTCAAAACGGGCGACGGCGTTACCGGTCTTGTTACCGTCGGCGTCCAAGGCGAAGACATGAGTGATCGCTTCGACGGTGGCGTCGGCTTTGGAGTCGTTGTCGATGGTGATCTCCAAGTCAATCGTGGCGGAAGCGGGGGAAACATCGCGCGTCGTCACAAAGGTTCCCCATTGGCCGACATGAACGGGATCGGTCTTCACCAGCCAGACATTGCGATAGATCCCTGCGCCCGGATACCACCGGGAGGAATTCGGCGGATTGTCCAAGCGCATGACAAGGACGTTCTCGCCCCCGAACTTGACATAGGGCGTCAGATCCACCCGCCAGGAGGCATAGCCGTACGGCCAGCCGCCCACGTACTGGCCGTTGAGCCAGACGTTGGCATAGGACATCGCCCCGTCCACATACAGGTAGAATTGCCGGCATTGATTGTCAACCGGTACGGTGAAGTGCTTGCGATACCAACCGATGCCCGCGAACGGCCGCTTGCCCGTGCCGCCCGGAGCGTGCGGATCGAACGGACCTTCGATCCCCCAGTCGTGTGGAAGGGTCACACGCCGCCACCCCGTATCATCGAATCGCGCCTGAGTGTACACCACATCGAGGCCAAGATTGCCGGCCGGCCGCTTCTTATTGGCGACATTCGGGTCCTTCGTAAACGAGGCACCGGTCACCAAGACCCAATCCCGGATGTTACTGTATCTGAGCTTGCCCGCGGTGCCATCAGGATCGCCCTTGGCAAACCGCCAGTCTGTGTTGAAAGAAATCCGTTCCCTGACCAGTGTTTGCGCCGTTCGCGACGCCGACGCCACTATCAGAACCAAGGCAGTGCATAGAGACATGTGCCGCCCCAGCAGGCACCAATTCCTCAATCCAGTGCATCCACTTGACTGCTTCATAGACGCGTTTATCCTTTCGACTCTACCTGAGGCTTGGTCACTGCACTGGGATCACCGGTCGGAGGTGGCGAGTGGTCCTCTTTAGCGGGCGGACCGAGCAGTTCCGTCAGGATCGGTTTCAATGTGTCGGCCCAGACCTGACAGCCTTTGAGCGACAGGTGCAGTCTGTCCATCGTCATGCCTGCGTACAGATTGCCGGCATCGTCCGCCAGTTTGTCATTGATGTTGATATACCGGACCTTGTTTCCGTCTGCTAGTCCGGCGATATTTTCGTTGATTCTGTTGATGAGGGGCATGACACCGGTGGGATTGCCGGTGTTGTCATTACGTGGGAATATGCCGGTAAGAATGATCGTCGCCTCGGGCGCCTTGGCCTGACAGATGTTCAGGATAGCCCTTATCCCAGCGGTCACCTCTGCGATCCTGGGGTCGTCGTCGCCTCGAGAGGGCCGGCTGCCGATGTTGTTGGTGCCGGCGAGGAGAACGATGACCTTGGGGTGAACATTGTCCAACTCGCCGTTCTCGATTCGCCAGAGGATGTTCTGGACGGTGTCACTGCCCCAGGCAAAATCCGCGGCGTTCCAGCCGAAGAAATTCTGCCTCCAGTTGGCCAGTAGCTCAGGATAATCCAATGCTCCCCAGCGGCGCGTGATGGAATCACCTTCGAAATAAACGTCGATGCCGCCTTTCCGGGCCTTTTCGAGCAACTGGGCATGAGCGATCCGGGAATTCTGGTCCATGCGGGCAATGGGTTGAACCGAGGCTGGGGCGTCGGGGCGTCCGGAAGCTCGGTCTCGGCCCGGCGCGGGAGATGACGGCAGTGGCGGAGCTTTGATGTACTGGCCCACCCATTCGAAGAAGGCCGGCCAGTTGGGTCCGGACGTATGGCCGCCTTCGTGCTGACGCCAGGCCAGCTCGCCGCCTATCAGTGTTCCCACCGGCGGCATTGAGTCCGTCAGGTAATTGCCCGGCGTGCCGAAATCGTTCTTGCCGAGGAGCGTGTACACGGGGCCCGCCAGCACGCCAGCCATGAAACTGCCGTGGGCGTCCACCCAGGGAGGGTCGCCGGGAAGGACGCCGTAGCTGATAAAACACGGACGCGGGGCGCACAACGCGATGAGTTCATGAGAATCGACCGGCAGGTCGGCAGCCGTCATGCAGGGATCGGAGGCCCCGTACTTGAGGAAATTGCCGGCCATCCAGTGATACCCGCCACGGCCGGTGAGGTTCTCTACCGCCTCGCCGAATATGTGCCTATGCAGTTTTGCACCTCCTTCGCCGGAGGAGGCGACAAAGGCGACCGCGACGCGCTCGTCAAACGCGGCTGTGACCAATGCGGCCTTTCCATCGCGTCCGCCTCGCATACCGCCAAACCAGCCGCCGAATCCAAATTCTAGCATCATAGGCACCGGCTCTTTCCCCCCAGCCGGGACCGTGAAGCTCGCCTGAATGTTCACCGCGATCTCAGGGCACGTCGAATTGTCAACATGACCGACCAGTGTCTTGGTGACAGTGGGGATTCCATCGCTGTTGCCATCGGTCGTCGCCGTCACCTCCCAAGTCACCTTCGGCACGTTCGGCGGAATCCGACCATACACCTCCCGCTCAAAGTCCTCGAGGATTTCCGCCCGGCGTTTGGGCCATTGCGCGGCACTGGTCACCTTGGTTCCGTCCTTCATCGTAAGGACGTCCGGCATGCTGTCCTTATATGGGTTGGCGGTGGCTTCCTCGAAGGCGCTCTGGTTGTTCGGGTTCGCACCCGGACGCAACTGCTTGATTCCCAGTTGGTCCATCATGTTCTGGTGACCGTCATATCCATCCTGAGCACTCTGCCCGGGCTGGGCCGCATATGTCACTGAGCATGTGAATGCCACCGCCATCCCCAGAGTCATTACAACGACCGAAAATAAACTCAAATATCTCCATTGAACAGACATAGTCTTCTCCTATGAAAGCACAGTGCAAGTTTTTGTTTTATCTGCCCTCTTCGTTGAAGGAGATAGAAAGTCAGATCATTCTCCTATCCGTGCCCCGCCTGGGTGACACACATCATAGTGTTCGATTCCTGACTCCCTAAAGCTGGAGGGCAAGAAGCCTTGCGGTCAGTGAAACCATAACGCGCGCCGTGTCCTCCACGCAACGACCGATCTCCGAAGCAGAGAGGGAGGCGACGCTTCCTATGGCACGCAACTTAGTGAGTGCGAACGCGAAGCGGATGGGTAGAAGGACTGATCGTTGACTATACATGTGGATAGTGGCGTATCGCGCACTTTTTCCACTGTACGGCGCGTGAAATTCGAAATCGCGAAAACGCGGGTCGTAACCTTCTTTGCGCCTGGAGGTAATGGCCGCGAGGATTGTTGCGTAAGGGCAACGTGCGTTTAAGCCCATTAGATGCATGGGGCTGAGCTCTGCACGGAGCAAGCATCCCCATGACCAACTCCATGCCTACGACAGCGTGAGTCTGTCCGAATCCACGCCCCCGCACGGGGGGCGACATCGGTTCTCTGAAAAGTCAAGGGGGGACATCGAGTCCGAATCCACGCCCCCGCACGGGGGGCGACTGTAGGTCACTCAACTCAGGACGCCACAAGAACTAACAACCTTCGTTCCGCGGACCCTCTGTTCCAAGCCTTCCTTGTGAAGAAGCAACGAAGAGCCTCATCCGCTTACTCCCTGCATAGCAAGAAGTTGCAAGAATCGCGAACCTCCCCGAAAATCCACGGGCGCTGCAGGTTCGCGGAGAACCGTGCTAAACGATAAGCGGCCCTTGTGGGTCGTAAGCGGGCTTTGCCCCGATGTGTTCCACTCTCCGCTTCCAGTTCGCTCCGAGAAAGTAAAACCGCAAGCTGTCGCGTTCCGGGTCGATCTCATCAATCAGCCTCTGCCGCATAGCGGTCCACTGGGCGGGATCGACGAGGCATTCGAACACGGAGTTTTGCACCCGCTGCCCGTACCATCCACCCTTGCCCCAGATGACCAGACAGTTCTCCTGCCAGTGGATTTGCTCACGCCGGAGCTTGGAAAACTCGCTCACTCGAAGGCCGGTATCCAATAGCACCCACACAATCAACTTTTCACGGAACGAGCGGCAAGCGTTAACCATTCGGTCGCATTCCTCTCTGCTCAAAGGCTCACGCACGAAAAGGTAGCTCATCCTTAGAATTTGTCGCAGGTATTAATAAAGGTTACGGTTTCGTCGTCTTATTGGGGAATGACCGCCTCAGGATCTCCATACACAACCCTGGTGTCGTGGCGGGATTATAGGCGGAAGGCGACAAATAACGGGGCCAGCTTTCACTGGGGGGAAGCCCAAGGATTGTGCCGCCGCAGTTTCCTACCGCCCTTCACAGATGTCCCCTCCGTCTCGTTTCTCTCGCCAAGACGCCAAGAAATTCTACCTGTTTCATTCCCAGTCATCTTTGCGACTTCGCGTCTTTGCGAGAGGTTTTCCTTCTCCCATTGCAGCGACGCGTTTAACATTGCCGGCCCCTCCCCTGGCGGCAGGCAGGCACATCGCGCTTGACATCGCTCCAGATTTCGGCATAATGATAGGCGGATCGAACGACGTAGCGATTTCCGAGGAAAAAGAGTCCGAAGTGTTGGGGGCTTAGGAATGAGCGAGCTGACATCGGCCTCGCCAATCACTTCTGCTGAGGAGAGACGACTCTTGTCCACACGGACAGGCGGCGCCTTCCGTTCTTGGGACCCGGTTTGCGAGAGACCGACACTCCTTGACCTCCACGATAGTGTCCTTCAACCGGCCGTTATACGGCAGTCCTGGAGCCCACAGGTGTTATGAAGAAACCATATAAACAATAGTTGGCCAGCCGAGGCGTTACTTACTTACATGCAGGTTTCAAGATCCATAAGGCTACTGAGGAAAGCTGAAGCCGCACTGGTATCAGCCATAGAGGTCTACAACAAACCCGACTTCGAATACCGGGAGGAGACGTTTGCCATTCTGGCGCTCAACGCCTGGGAGCTGCTTCTGAAGGCTAAGCTCCTGGCTGAGAACGATAATGATCCAAGGTGTCTCTATGTTTACGAACGCCGGCAGCGAAAGGACGGGACCCTCTCAAAGAAGCTATACCTACGCCGGAATCGCGCACGCAACATTCACACAATAGGTCTCGGGAGGGTTATTACGAAACTTGAGGCCAAAACACCAGTCCGCCTGCCGCATGCTGTGAAGACGAACATCGACGCGATTACTGAAATCCGCGATAATGCTGTCCACTACATCAATGCGAGCCCTCGGCTCGCCAAGCGAGTTCTCGAGGTCGGAACGGCGTCGATGAAAAACTTCATCGAACTGATGAAGCAATGGTTCAAGCATGGCCTAAGCGACTATAACCTCTTCCTGATGCCCATCGGTTTTGTGTCGAGTCCGGCAGGGACAGCGGTCACACTCTCAGTAGACGAGCAGAATCTTTTGAGCTACCTAGTGGGGACT
>JABMQX010000115.1 GCA_013203085.1 bacterium
AGTGCGTCGTTCTCCTGAAGGTTTTCAGCGATAGCTTCTTTGTACAAGCGAGCCTGAAGGGTGTCCGGAACGAGCATCTGCACGATCTGAGCGTCCCGGGCAGCCGTGGCAGCATCCAACGGCTTAAATCCCGCCTCCTCCGCCAGCTTGTAGTTCTGCGTCCCCTCCAGTTCCGAGACGATGACTTCCACGCCGCTGTCGCGGAGGTTTTGAGCCTGCGCGTGCCCCTGGCTCCCATAGCCGATGATGGCGACCTTCTTGCCTTTCAGCAGGTCGAGATTGGCATCCTGATCGTAATACATTCTTGCCATTCTTTGATCCTCCCTTATCTGCTGGTTTTTCCCTTACCGCGAGACTTCCCCTATTTTCTTGCCATGGCGATTTTGCCTGTGCGGGTGATTTCCTTGATCCCGAAGGAACGCAGCAGTTCAACGAAAGCAACGATCTTGCTCTCGTTGCCGGTTATCTCAACGACGAGCGTGTTGTGATTCACGCTGACGATCCTCGCTCGGAAGATGTCCACGATCTGCATAACCGCCGACCTCGTTTCGGAATTCACGTTCACCTTCACCAGAACCAGCTCCCTGTCCACGTACTCCTCGCCTTTGAAATCGGTGACCTTGATGGTATCAATGAGCTTGTTGAGCTGCTTGTTAACCTGCTCCAGGATTCTGTCATCACCACGGACAACGATTGTCATCCTCGATTTCGTCGGGTCGAGGGTTTCAGCGACACACAGGCTGTCAATATTGAAACCCCTACCGCTGAACAAGCCTGCAATCCGGGCGAGAACGCCCGACTTGTTCTCAACCAATACCGATATGACGTGCTTCATCTCATGTTTTCCTTTCCGTCGTGTGCCTACGCGTCTGCTTTTGCGAAAGATTCCCTCCCGCCGCGTGCCACAGGGTAGTTACAGTAGTTCCACTCCGTCGATCATTTCGCTGATAGCCGCCCCGGCCGGCACCATCGGCCACACGTTTTCCTCTTTTTCCACCCGGAAATCCATCACCACGGTTTTTGGGATGCGGATGGCTTCTTCAATGGCTTCTCGAACGTCCTGCGGTCTCTCGATGCGCATGCCAACGGCGCCATAAGCCTCAGCCACCTTAACGAAATCAGGGATGTACGTGGTTTCCATCTCCCTCGGGCCGTTGCCCTCCTCGGCAGGCTCCACATTCCGCGCCAAGGAGGTGTAAGCATAGTTCTTATCATAAAACAGCCCCTGCCATTGCCGAACCATCCCGAGATACTGGTTGTTCAGGATAGCCACTTTGACCGGGAGTCCGTTGATGACTGCTGTGGCAAGCTCCTGAATGTTCATCTGAATGCTCCCATCGCCCGCGATGTCGAAAACAAGCTTATCCGGGTTGCCAACCTGCGCGCCAATGGCCGCCGGGAAGCCGTAGCCCATCGTCCCCAACCCTCCCGACGTGAGGAACTGCCGGGGAATAGTGTACTTGTAGAACTGGGCGGCCCACATCTGATTTTGCCCCACCTCTGTGCAGATGATGGCTTTTCCTTCCGTAGCCCGGTAGATTTCCTCGACGACCTGCTGCGGCTTTATCCGTCCGCCCTTGCCTTGCTGGTACGTGAGAGGATACTGCTGTTTCCATTCCTTGATTTGCTCGAGCCATTCATCCGAATCCGCCTTTTCGACGATTTTGTTCAGTTCCAGCAAGACTTCTCTGGCGTCCCCCACCACTGGAATGTGAACAGTAACATTCTTGCTGATGGACGAAGGGTCTATGTCAATGTGAACTATCTTCGCGTGGGGAGCGAACTCGGAGAGCTTGCCCGTAATCCGGTCATCGAACCGGGCGCCTATGGCGATGAGAAGGTCCGTCTCCGTCACCGCCATGTTGGCGTATCGTGTGCCGTGCATCCCGAGCATCTTCAGGGAAAGCTCGTCCGTCTCCGGGAAGGCTCCGAGGGCCATGAGTGTCGTCGTCACAGGGATACGCGCCTTCTGCACCAGTTCCAACAGTTCCTTGCTCGCCCCGGAAATGATAACCCCTCCCCCGGCATAGATCAGAGGTTTCTTGGAGTTCTTTATCGCTCCTGCTACCTTCTCGATTTGCTTGAAATGCCCCTTGCGAGTGGGCTTGTAGCCGGGAAGGTCGAGGGAAGAGGGGTACCTGCTCGAAGTGCTTTTCTGCTGCACATCTTTGGGAATGTCTATGAGCACCGGCCCCGGCCTTCCTGTCAGAGCGATGTGGAACGCTTCCCTGATAACGCTGGGCAGCTCATCCACATTCCTGACCAGGTAGTTATGCTTCGTTACGGGGCGTGTTATCCCTGTGGTATCCGCCTCCTGGAAGGCGTCGTTTCCTATCATGGGCGTGGGCACCTGCCCGGTAATGGCAACGATGGGAACGGAATCCATGTAGGCTGTTGCAATACCTGTCACGAGGTTCGTCGCCCCGGGACCGGATGTGGCGAAACATACCCCCACTTTGCCCGTCGAGCGAGCGTACCCGTCGGCGGCGTGCGCAGCCCCTTGCTCGTGCCGGGTCAGAATGAATTTCAGAGACGATCTGTTCATCAGGTCACAGATGTCAATAACCGCGCCCCCGGGGATGCCGAATATATGCTCGACACCTTCCTTAATAAGACAGTCTATAAGAACTTCAGCTCCTTTCATGGTCAATACCTCTTTGGTCTCTGTTTCAAGGCTTCTGTTTCCACCCACCGGATACTATTCGAAAACGGCTCCCTTTCCAGCCGAGGTCACGCTCTGGACGTATCGTGTCAACCATCCGCTCGTTACTTTCGGCGCGGGCTTCTGCCACTGGGCTAACCGCTTTTCCATCTCGCTCTCGGTGATGACAAGGTCAACCCTTCGCTCCGGTACACTCACCTGAATCCTGTCGCCATCTCTGATGATGGCGATCGGCCCCCCTTCCATCGCCTCGGGCGAAATGTGTCCAATACACGGTCCCTTCGTCCCGCCGGAAAAGCGACCATCCGTCAGGAGAGCCACCGAATCGGACAAGCCCATTCCGACGACCGCGGAAGTGGGAGCGAGCATTTCCCTCA
>JABMQX010000116.1 GCA_013203085.1 bacterium
CCCCAACAAGGAGGATCACGGCCATGGATAAGAAAATGACATTGGAGGCGGCTGAAGGCAAGAGAATTGTGTTCATGAGGGGCGAGAAGGTGGATGTGGGCTTTGATCTGCACAAGAAAGACTACAGCGCCACGATGTGGAGTGAGCGGCTGGCCGGAACCTTGTTGGATCGGCTGACCCACCGCGTGCACATCATCGAGGCCAATGGCCCCAGCTACCGACTTCGAGAGTCGAAATGCAGACTGAAACAACCCCGTTCCCAGCCCCAAAAAAGTGGGCAGACAGAGCCAAAACAATCATAGTGGAGAGTAAATGGAAATACGTTGACATCTTATCTCACATAGGGTAACTACACCCGAGGTGCCACAGTTTTAGTCCGTCACCCGCCACAGTTTCCTACCGCCCTTCACAGGAGAATGCCATGGTAAGGTCGGAATCTAAATGGAACCTGTGTCCATATTGTGTCCATGGGGACGAAAAACAGCGGGTGCGGGGGCACCAGAAGCGACCAGAATGAAAAAGTGCGTTTGACTTATAGACGGGCAAATGGCGGAAATCGCGGAAACAAAAGAATGAGCCGGGAAGGAATCGAACCTTCGACCCATGGCTTAAAAGGCCATTGCTCTACCGACTGAGCTACCGGCCCAATCTGGGATTATGATAACGAAAAAATGCCTTGGCGTCAACAGCATCCTGCAAAAGGCAGCGATTCCGAAACTTTCCTGTTTGGAGGCGGCATAACAGGGAAAGGCGGCGGTTCTCGGCGGACAACCGTGGTGGACAAGAGCGGGTCGGAGACAGCCGGTGCGCAATACGTATTATTCCTATTGTAGGGCGGAGTAAATGTAGATTAGAGTGGGAGCCTTCGGCATGTGGACCTGTGCGGTTCGGTTGAGTTTCATTTCGCCGGGCCTTCGGCAGGTGGGGAGCGTCGGTGTGTACGAAAGAAAGAAAGGGGTGTCATGGACAGGAAGAATAGAATCGATCGTCGCCAGTTTCTAAAACGAACAGGAGTATTTGCGGCTGGTGCCGTAGCATTTCCTTATCTAATTGCTCCTTCTGCTTTGGGTAAGAAGGGACGCACCGCCCCGAGTGACAGGATTGCGATGGGCGCTATCGGTGTGGGCGGCCGGGGCACCGGGAACATGCGGGCGTTTATGGGGCACGACGATGTCCGGGTCGTTGCCGTTTGCGATGTCCAACAGAAGCAGCGCCAAAGAGCTAAGGCGATCGCTGACCGGCATTACGGCGACAAGGGATGCGCGACCTACAACGATTTCCGCGACCTCCTTGCCCGCAAGGATATTGACGCGGTGATGATTGCCCCTCAGGACCACTGGCACGCGTTGATTGCCGTGGCGGCCGCTCGGGCTGGCAAAGACATGTATTGTGAAAAGCCCTTGGGGGTGTCTGTGTACGAGGGGCAGGCAATTCGCGATGCGATACGGAAGTATGGCCGGATTCTCCAAACCGGCACCCAACAGCGCTCGGATCGCAAGTTCCGTTTCGCCTGCGAACTTGCCAGGAACGGGTACCTTGGCAAGGTTCACACTGTCAAGGTCGGCGCGCCCGGGCCAGAGTACAAACGGACATATCGCAAGCCTCCGACGAAGGAACCGATTCCAGCGGGGCTTGATTACGACACGTACATCGGCCCGGCCCCCATGAAATCGTACAACGGCGGCCGACTGGCCTGGCCGGATTGGTACCTGATCTGGGATTACTGTGCTGGCTTTATCGTCAACTGGGGTGTCCATCATCTCGACATTGCCAACTGGGGTTGCCCGGCGCTCACCAACGAACAGTGCCAGCTCGAGTTCCGAGGCAGCTATCGCAACGACGGACTAACGGACAATATCAACGATTGGCAGGGTGAGGTTGAGTACGTCAGCGGCTTGCGTATGACCTATACCGATACTGGCAACCCCAACAAACAGGGCTGCCAATTCGAGGGTGACAAGGGTTGGGTTCATGTCAATCGCGCGGGGATTTCAGCCGAGCCGGCATCGCTGCTGCAAGTGAAAATCAAGCCGAATGAGACTCATCTTTACGAGTCCACGGATCACTACGGTGATTTCCTTAAGTGCATGCGAAGCCGCCGCGATCCGGTGGCACCCGTCGAGTCCGGGCACAAAGCTTCCTATCTCGGCCTGATCGCGGAAACTGCGGTTCGACTGAAGCGCACGCTCAAATGGGATCCGGTCAAAGAAGAGTTCCCCGGCGACAACGAGGCGAATGCGAGGAGGGAACGCACTTACCGAAAACCCTGGACCCTATAATGCACGAGAGGAACCCCCATCAATCCGATGAAAAGACTCTTGGGCCTCTTCGCCGTGTTGACTGTTTGTGGAAGTTTCTTCCCTGCACAAGGTGAAGAACCGCCGCCGCGCAAAATACACATGATTTCGGGGTTGAGAGAATACCCGTCTAAGAAATCGCTCATTGCCCTGAAGGCTTATCTGAAGAAGCATTACAAGGTAGAGCGCACCTTGTCGCTCGCAACAGACAAAGGGAGCGATATTCCAGAGATTAAAGCGCTCGAGGATGCTATCATTACAAAGAATGTACTTTCGGGAAAACTGGATAGAGAGCGTCCATGAAGAGGCTGAGGTGAAGTGAATGAAAGGAAGCTCATCGTGACGAATAAGGTAAGCCGTCGGAATTTCCTGAAGAGGTCCCTTCTTGCATCCACGGGAGCCGCGCTGTCGTGGGGTTTTGAGGAAAAAGCTCTGCTGGCAAAAACGACGAACAAGCCTGTTGGCGCCGCTCCTCAGACTTCCGCTAAGGGGATGCCGAGGGGCAAGATTGGCAACCTCACGATCAGCCGAATCATCGCCGGAGGCAATCTAATCAGCGGGTTCGCCCACAGCCGGGACCTGATTTATGTATCTTCCCTCCTGAGGCATTATTTTACCGATGAAAAGGTCTGGGAGACACTCCGTCTCTGTGAAGAGAACGGTGTGAATACGGCGATTCTGCGGTTGGACGATCAGTGCCTCAGAATTCTCAACGCATACTGGAATGAACAAGGCGGGGAAATCCAGTGGATTGCCCAATGCAATATCACACAAAAGGATGTGAAAACGGATATCCAGCGGGCCATAGACAACGGCGCGCGTGCGGCTTATATCCATGGTGGGGTCTGTGACAGGCTCGTGGCTGACGGCCGGATTGACCTACTCGGCCAGGCAATCGCTCTTATCAAACAGAACGGCGTCCCGGCGGGGATAGCAGGACATATGATCGAAGTACCGATCGCCTGTGAGAAAGCTGGGCTTAACGTGGACTTCTACATGAAGACGCTGAATAGTAAGAGTTACTGGTCTGCGGGGCCCGTGCCGCGACACCACAGCGTCTGGGCCGAGACACCCGAAAAGACGATAGAATTCATGAGGGCTGTGAAAAAGCCCTGGATTGCCTATAAGGTTCTCGGCGCGGGCGCAATCCATCCTAAGGAGGGTTTCAAATACGCCTTTGACAACGGCGCCGATTTTGCCTGCGTCGGAATGTTTGATTTCCAGGTTATAGAGGACGCTATTATTGCCAGAAATGTCTTATCCAAAATTGCCAGAAGGCGTCCTTGGAGAGCCTGATTCAGGGAGTGTCAAAGGAGCTTGGTCATGTCCCATAATCTCACCCGCCGAGGGTTTTTGAAAAAGTCTGTTCTCGCGTCAACATGCGCTACGTTGGGATTAAGCCTTGAAGAGAAGGCCTTGCTGGCGAGTACAACCAGCAAACCAATTCA
>JABMQX010000117.1 GCA_013203085.1 bacterium
ATCGGCCCCAACATCTACAAGCTCCAAGTGATCCAGTACCCCGAGGTGGTCGAGCAGTCCCCAAAAACGCACGAGCAGACGGCACTCGAAGGCAAACTCCGCCGCGCTGTCCTGCCAGAAATGAGCTTCGAGGAAGCCGACGTGATGGAGGTGCTCGATTATCTTTCCAGAGAGGGCGACGTCAACATCGTACTGATCGAGCGGGTGGGCAAGCAGGGCTTAACCCTTACACAACTGAGACTGAAAAACATTCCCCTCTATGACGCTATCCGCTACGTCACAGAAGTCATCGGCGTTTACTTCAGGATCGACGACCACGCCGTGGTCATTACAGATGTGCAACCGCGAACGTCATCACGTCGCAGATGATCCGCATCTCCGTACCGCAGATAGTTGGAGGAAAGTACGAGCATCTCTTCAGAGGAACAGGGCCAGACTTCGACTGACCTTTTACAAGGTGATAGTGTAAGGCGCAGGGCAAACGGTGGTTGTGTGTTTCGGTCTGGCGGGAGGCCCTTGAACAGCATCACGGCCGGGAGGCTGGGGAAGACGTAGGCGCGGCGTGCTTCGCCGATTGCGGATTGCGGAATGGCGATTGCGGACTTCCAAATGCCAAATCCGAAATCCTATCGCTGAGCTTCTTTGCCTTTTCTCCACGCCGTGGTTCAATCTCTGCCTATTCTCCACACGGCGAAGCACACTTCAAAGGCGTGGCAAAAGGCCGTCACCGCTTCGGGGTCGAACTGGTGGCCGGCTTCGTGTTCGATGACTTCGGCGGCGTCGTACTTACTGACGGCTTTTCGATAGGCCCGGGTGGAAGTGAGAGCATCAAAGGTGTCGGCGACGGAAATGATGCGTGCCAGCACGGGGATATGTTCTCCGGACCGCCCCCGGGGGTAGGAATTAGAGCCCCCCGGGTTGTTGAAGTGGCAGTGATGGTAGAGAATGCCGGGAATAGCCGCCTTGAGGGGGTTTATGCCAGCGAGAATCTTGCTGCCAGTGATAGGGTGCCGCTTCATCATCTTCCACTGCTTGTCGCTAAGTTTGTCCGGTGAGTCAAGCACGCTATCGGGCAAAGCGATTTTTCCGATATCGTGGAGAAGGCCGGAAAGGACCACAGCCCGCCTGATGGTCTCCCTCTTCTGTTCATCCGGGAAGGGGTAGTAGGTCGCAATCTCCAATGCGTATCGCGAAACTCGCTCCGAATGCCCTCGCGTGTACAAGTGCTTGGCCTCGACAGACTTGACCAACGCACTTATCGTCCCCAGCAGGAGAGAATTGACTTGTGTGGCGAGAGCTTTCATTTTTGTCCGGGACTCTCGCTCTTCCATGCACCGCCGCACCCGGATGGAAAGCTCCTCCAATCTGAACGGTTTTAGGATGTAATCGTAGGCCCCATACCTCATGGCGTCCACTGAACTTTCGATAGAGCCGAAGCCGGTGATCATGATGACCCCCACATCGGGGCGGACGGCTTTCATCGTCTTGAGAGCTTCGATCCCGCTCAGCCCCGGCATTCTTATGTCAAGTAGAACCACGGCAAACTTGCCCTGCGCCACCAACTCCACCGCTTTCTCGCCGCTGCTCACTGCATTCGCTGTGTATCCGGACATGCTGAGGACTTCCACGCACAACTCCCTCATGCGGGCCTCATCGTCCACGACCAGAACCTGGCTCATCGAATCACTCTTCATATTCCTCGCTCCTTGCTTCGGATCTCGGACTCCGGATTCCGGATTTCGGATTCCACATTCCGCAATCTGCAATCGCGAATGGCCCCTTCGATATATTCTTTTGGACGTTTCCTGCCCTGCGCAACGATTCGTTCCGGCGCAAACGAAAACCTCGCAGACTCCCCCTCAAGGAAGCCTCGAGGCTCCTACCCCCGGTGAAAAATGTCTGCCTCGGCAGCGCTTACGACGATGCTGGGTCACCTTGGCCGGCGCGCATCACGCCACCACTTACGGATGAGAGCAAGAATGATACCATAAATTGTATCCGCCATTCCTTGCGTCTTCGCGATCCGATTTCGGACCCCTCCATCCGCCTCTTTCCGTGTCCATCTGCGTTTATCTGCGGTTTTCAAGGGCCTCTGAGAAGAACTGAACCGCTGATGAACGCTGATTCACACGGATTGAACCCATTTCGGAC
>JABMQX010000118.1 GCA_013203085.1 bacterium
GATGTCGTAGGTGTTGTGCTGCTCGCCCTCCATGACGCCATCCTTGTTGGGGTCCCAGCCGTTCTCTTTCGTCCAGGCATATTCGAGGGCTCGCTTGACGTTCGGCCAGATGGAGCGGAGCCACTCGGTATCGCCGGAGAATTTCCACTCGCGGTACGCCCGGACAACGCATCCCATCTGCCCGTCGGCGGCGGGTTTGAAGCCCCACAGGTAATCGCCGAGCGGGATGAGCGTGCGGAAAGCCATGTTTCCATCGGGGCGGGTGTTGTTATTGAAATCGGTTTCCCGCATGCTGCGTTCGAGGGAGGGAAAGAGGTGCGCGACAGACTGCGCGTAATCCCAGACGTGCGTGCAGTTCATCGGGCAGCAGCCGGAATCATCGTCACAGCCCTCAAACGCGAAGAAGGAGCCGTCGGCGAGCATCATGCAGGTGTTGGTGCGGATGATGGAAGCCTGACTGGAAACGGCGTCGAGGACGTAGCCGGGGAGAGTGCTCTCGAAGAAGGCGCGATGCCAGAGACGCGTTTGTTCATCGAGTCGTTGGAGATTTCGGACCGTGTAGGAGGCGACATCCCAGGCGTCCTTGAACTGTTTGGCCACATAGTTCTCCATGATTTTGCCTCGGACTTGTTCTTCGCCATTCCAGTAGTTCTGGCGCTTCGGGAAATGCCAGGTGACGAAGAAGGGAAAAGTAGCCGATTTTTTGGGAGCGATAGTGGCATGGAGGACAAGGTCGCCGACGTCGCTGCGTCTGTCGGAAGAGGGTTCCGCATCGGTCACCGGCTCGACTCGACCATCGTCAGAAAAATCGTCCCAGAAGCGGTGCGCGTTGTCCCACCAGCCGCCGCGATACCAACGTGTCTGCACATCGAGGTCTTTCCAAGTGGTGGCGAGGGCCATTGTCCCATAGCGGACGTCTTCCGGTTTGACCTTTTTCGAGGAGAGTCGAAGGCCGCGAAATTCCTTATCTTCGACGTATTCGTTCAGGTTCTTTCCGAGGATGCTACCGAAGCTTCTGCCGTCGGTGCCGACGGGATTGAAAATGGCGGCGGCGACGGAGACCTCCATCGGCTTGTCGCTCGGGTTTGCGACAGTCCACTCGAGGATAGCGACGGGAATGGAGCTGTCCGGGACGTTCAGGGGGATGAAAGGATTCCATGCGCGGAGGCTGACCCGAACGGGGAGAGTGTTGTCTTTGAATTTGATCCGGGCGAAAGGATATTCGCCATGAAAAGACGCTTCTTGGAGGCGGCTGACACCAGTGAGCTGCTTTTGCGGAGTGCCGCGTCCGCCGCGATATGGAGGGAGAAGCTCTCGCTCGAGGATTCGGGCGACGGGTTGTTCGCCTTCACCCTTCGCCCAGATTGCGAAGAACGTGAATGGGAGGTCTCTTCCCTTGCCCGGGCGATTGAAGATTTCCCAGTCGCATAGATCCCCCCGCCCGCCGAGTGAGACGGTGCCTGTGCCGATACCGCCGAGTGGAAAAGCGATCTCACTGAGGGCGCGGCCGGTGCGTGCTGGGATAGCCGGCCCGCGGAAAAGCTCCTTACGCGAATAGGGCCGGGCATTCATGGTGGCATGGGTTGTTCCACAGATGAAGACGAGCAGAACGAGGGCGATTTTAGCGATCATGTCGTTCCTCCTGTCGGTTTGGAAGATTCACTTCTCTGTTTGTCGGCTTCGTCAAAAACGGAGCCGTTTGATTTTGCTCAATCCGCATGTCTCGACTCGATAGCTTTGTTCACGACGGTCATTCTCTCGACGAGAATCCGCCAGGGTTTGTCGTTGATGTCAACAAGTCCGTAATTCGAGTTTTCGCCGTCAAAGCGACCTGAAGCTGGCTCGTCGGTGTACTCGAACCAGTGATAACCGACGACAGCCGGAATGTCCGCAAGGGCTTCAACATAGCGCTGGAATCCGTCCGCTCTGTGTTTTTGAGTGGGGACTGGTCGGGCCGCCCCCTTAGTATTGGGTAAGCCGGAATCCATAGCTTTGAACGAGAACTCCGTGAGCATCACAGGGCGACCGGTAATGCTGTGAATCTCATTCAGCTTTTGCTCGGGGGGCAAGGAACCGTAGCTGTTGAAGGAGACAACGTCAACGTGCGAGGCGCACGCCTCGATGATTTCTTTGTAAGCGTACCCCGCAAAGCGGCAGCCGAGGTTTAGGTGATTGGGGTCGGCGAGGCGGATGGCGCGGTTGCAGACGGAGAAGTACTTTTCGGCGATGGTCTTGAGGAAATCTGTCTCATCCTCGCGGAATCCAGCCGTCTTATTGGAGACCTGCTGAAGCTTCAGCAGAGAGTCCAGGTCGGAGACGGAAATTCCCCAGACGTCGGACACTCTTTCTACCTTGCCGTGTTTCTTGATGAGGAATTCAATAAGGGCCTTCTTGCCCGGGGCGTCTGGAGGGAGGGCAAGATAGTCCTCCAACAAGCTTTTGCGTGACCGCCAATCGGGACCCCACCGAAGTTCGTTGTCTGTGAAGTATCCAATCAGGAACGGGTCGGAAGCCCTTGAGGAGCAGAGAGTTCTGGCGCGCGCCTCGACCTTACTTCTGAATTCCGGTGAGAAGACATCAGGGAAAGTGCCCTTGAGCCAACTGGCTCCGGCGGAGGCGCCCAGGTTGAGCATGAGGGTGTACGGCATCTGTTGAGTGAAGGTCTCCGGACCGGACCACGAGCCTATCGTGTTGAAACCCCACCTGCGGAGCCTGCCTGCCGCCTCCACGGCCCATTTTTCGGCTGTGCCGTATTTCTTTTTGGTCACGCGAGCGTAAGGGGAATAGCCAAGCTTCGGGGCGAAGTCGCCCTTGAATGTGGCGTGATTGACACCTTTTGAAAAGAAGGCGTTGCCAGCAGGGTCAATGAGCCACCAGCGGCCGGAAATTTCCTGCGGGAAAAAGAAGCCCGATGGAGTATGGCGGACCTTCGTCCAACCGCCGAAGGCATCTCGCGGCGAGGAAGGTACTGGGAAGAACACGTTTTCGATGTATTGGCGGCTGCGGGTTTCGTTTTCGAGAAGAGTTTTGGTTCGGGCGGTCTTTTGCTCATAGGCAAGTTCGAGAATCAGCAAGCCGTTGAAGCCGGCTCGCTTGAGGGCCGGGGCGACCTTTTCGTGGTCAATGTCGTTGCCCTCGCCGAGCCACTCGGTCCAGACGCCGTCGTTGCCGTTGCGGAGATGGACGCTGCCGATGCGACCGGAGGTGAGGCGAATCATCTCGAAGGGGTCCTGGCCGGCTCTCTTGACCCAGTGTAGGTCGAGGCAAAAACCGACGAGCTTGGGGTCCGTCATGGCGACCATTGCGCGGAACTCCCGGGCATTGTGCGCCATTTCCGGAGTGTGGTTGTGGATCACAAGGCGCATGCCGCGTTTCTGAAGTTCGACGCCGAGGCGATTGAGGTTCTGGGCCTGAAGACGCAGTGCTGCATCGGATTTATTCTCATCGGCGGCGCAGTTGAAGTTGATCATCAATCCGGGGAAATCTCTGGCACGGTCCGCCCACTCCAGAACGGTGGTGATGGTCCGTTGGGCGGCATCGGTCTGATGAAGGTTCCCGCCGTGATACACAGAAGGGAGCACGAGGCCATTCCGCCAGAGGAGCTCCCGAAAACGCGTGGCTCGCTCGTCGCTGGAGAAAGCGTTCAGCCATCCTTCAACGGCGGCGAAACCTGCTTTCCTCGCTTCGGCGAGTGTCTGAGGCAATTGCTGATCGGGGTTCTTGCCCTGCCGCGACCATTCGACGTTCCAGCCGTATATCTGCGTGGCGACCCTCAAGCCCGATGTCGAGGCCTCAGCAATGCAGCAAGACGGTGGGAGCACAAGAGCTGCGATGAGCAACGTTGCTCCGAAAATGGTTCTCATGATGAAATCCTCCTGCTCGATAGCGCTGTCCGCCCTAACCGCCGATGATTGTGCACCATGAACAGTGCGGTCAGGTCAGCACTCTTTCCGTTTTTGGGTCAAAGAGCATCATTTTCTTTTCCCGCCAGGACCGATTGGCGAGGCACAGGATGACCATGGCCTTGTATCCCATCCCCACGTGGTAATGAGGCTGCTTGCGGGAGCGTATGCATTCGATCCAGTTGATATCGTGGTCGCTGCGGGGCTGGGGCTTGACGCGGATTTCGCGCCTTTTCTTCGAGAAAGGCGGTTCGGGATGGACAACGACGGTCTCGCCTTCGAAGATAAGGCTTGCTTCCTCGCCACGGATTTCGAACTCAACGCCTCGCCTCGTAGCCTGCGTGCAAAAGAGAGTCATGGTGTGGTCTGTCGGGAAATCCGCCATGACGTGGAAGGTGTCGGGGGTCTCGCGGTCGTGATGAGCGAAGATGCCGCCGGAGGCCATGACGCGGCAGGGGAACTCTGCGCCGAGAGCTACCTGGAGGCCCGCGAGGGTGTGGCTGAGGAGGTCATGAGCGAGGCCGCCGGAATAGTCCCAATATTTTCGGTAGCGGAAGAATCGCTCCCGGCTGAAAGGGCGTCTTGGCGCAGGGCCGAGGAAAGCTTCCCAATCGAGATTGGATGGATTGGCGTTGGCGTCAATGGGGTAGTTCCAGTCGCCGCCGGGAATGTTGCGATAGACGCCGCCGGTTGACCAGATGAGCTTCCCAAGCTCCCTGTTGCGGACCAGTTTTCGCGCTTGCCAGTACCGGTCTTTAGAGGCGCCTTCCGCGCCGACCTGGACGATGCGCCCGGTCCGTTTTGCAACCTGCGCCATTTCCTTAGCCTCGTCGAGGTAAAGCGTCATGGGTTTTTCAACGTGGACATCCTTGCCGGCTTCCATGGCATCAATGGACATCTTGGCGTGCCAATGATCCGGCGTGGCGATGAAGACGGCGTGGAGGTTCTTCATCTGGAGCATCTCCCGGTAGTCGTGGAAGGCTCTGGCGCCGGAAATCTGCTTCGCTTGCCGCAGACGAGGCTCGTAAACGTCGCAAACGCCTGCGACAGAGATGTTCAACTTGGGGTCCTTTGAGAGTTCCTTGTAATGCCGCACGTGATGCGTGCCCATCCCGCCGCAACCTATGAAGCCTATGTTGATGCGGTCGTTTGCCCCGACGGCGCGGCCGAGAGCTGGGGCGGCGAGAACGGTGGCTCCGAGGGCGGCTGAGCCTTTGATGAATTCCCTGCGATTGATCGCGCGTGAGTTTCTGCTGAGTGTCATCTCTCTTTGCCTCCAATCGTGAGTTCGCCGTTGCACGTAAGGAGATTGTCAGGTAATCGCCGTTGAAACGGACCTCCGGCCTATCCGGCGCCAGAGGTGAACCGCGCCGGACTTAGGTGAATGGTCTTGGAAAGCGACTTCAACTTTCTCCTCTTTTCTTTTCTGACGGAGCTTAGCAGGTCAAGTGGCGCTGAATCAAGGGTGATATGTTATGGGGTGTGGCTACGTTTAAGTGGTAGATAAGTCGCCTTTCATTTGCTTCTCCCGCGTTGCAGGTTTTCGAGTGGAGGAAGCGAGGGCCTGAGACAAATGGCGTTGATCGAGTCCCTGTGGATCGGGGGGATTGACCGGTCCTGTAAGTTTGATTGGGGGGCTTCTGGTTGTACCGCCGGCATCTTGCCGGCTGTATCGGGGGCATCTTGCCCCCGCCATCGAGGGCGAGACGCCCTCGGGACAGCCGCCGGGACGGCGGCGTTACCCTTGGCAAACCCACCCACCCAAATGCAGCCGCACGCATGTTATGGCCTTGTGCAGAAAGCTCTTTGGTGACCGGCGGGTGTTCCTTGACCGGGTTGCGCCGATGGGGCGAGGGCGGAGGAGGGTTGACAGGTTGCGCGTGTTCTGTCAGCATGGCTCTCACCATCGTCGAGATGCGCAGGCATCCTGCGAGAGGCAACTGCAAGGCAAAAAGCTCGTTGGAGTTGAAAGGCTTAGACTGCATGAATGGAGGGATAGGAAATGAGAACAACACTTACCTTGTTTGCGCTTTTTGCAGCGATCTTTATCGTCGGGGGAAGCGCGATGGCGGCCGAGAAGATTCTTATCGTGCAAGATGAGCTGCCGCAGATGGAGCTTCTGGCAACATTTCTGCATGACAAATGCGGGTATGATATGGAAATCAAGACTCAGAAGGAAATGCCCGCGGACATTTCGCGCTACAAAGCAGTCATCGTTTTCATTCACGGCAAGCTGTTCGAAGAACCGGAGAAGGCGTTCATCGCTTACACGAAAAACGGCGGGAGATTAGTAGTCCTGCATCATTCCATATCGAGCGGGAAGCGGAAGAACAAGTACTGGTTCGATTTTCTTGGAATCAAGCTGCCGGAAGGGAGCTGGCAGGAAGGCGGGTATAAGTGGATAGAGCCCGTGAGACAGAAGGTCGTGAATGTCAATCCCAGCCACCGCATCACTTCGCACGAAGTGGAGTATGAGGGAAAGGTTTTCTTCAAGAGTGAAAAGGTCAAGCCAGCGGAATATCCATTTTTCACGCTGAAGGAGAATTCAGAGGTTTATCTCAACCACACCTTCAAGGATGGCATTGACAGGACCCTCCTGCTTGGATTCATTTACGATGGCGAAGAAATCGGCGGCAAGAGGATTATGCAGAACACGAGCGGATGGTTGAAGAAAGTGGGGAAGGGATGGTTGATATACCTTCAGCCGGGGCACTCGGCGGAAGACATCCAGAGCAAAGCGTTCCGGCAGATTATCGTGAATGTCATTCGGTGGAAGCCGGAAGAGAAGTGAAGGAGCGAGATTCAGACTGAGGTGGAGAACGTCGAGAAGGAACAAGAGCTTCTGGTCACGATTGTGATTCCTGCGTACAACGAGGAGTTGCACATCGGTGCGACGATTCGCGCGATTGATGAGTATGCTTCGCCTCGACTTTGGCGCTGCGAGATCATCGTAGTTGATGACGGCAGCAACGATAACACAGTTGCCGAGGCAAACGACGCAGCCGCGAAGGCGAAGGCGTCGGTTCGAGTTCTGAGGAACCGGGCGAACAGGGGAAAAGGATTCAGCGTCCGAAAGGGGATGCTGGCGTCAGCGGGAGCTTTTGCACTATTTTCGGACGCGGACCTGTCAACACCAATCGGTGAGCTCGACCGCCTTTTGGAGAAGGCTCGCCGGGGATACGATGTGGTCATAGGTTCGCGAGCATTGAGGAATTCTGAGATCGAGGTACACCAGCCGCTTTATCGGGAGCTAATGGGAAAGGCCTTTAACCTGATTTTGCGGTCGTTCGGGTTGAGCCATTTCCGGGATACACAATGCGGGTTCAAGCTGTTTACTCGTCGGGCAGTGAAAATGATTTTTCCGCTGGCGAAGATCAATCGTTTTGCGTTCGATGTCGAAATTCTGCTGATTGCACAAGGGCTGGGGCTTAAGATCAGAGAGCTTCCGGTTCATTGGCGCGACTCCGCTCCGTCAAAGGTCTCGCTCTGCCAGGATTCGTTGAGGATGTTTTTCGATGTTATGAAGCTGCGGCTGAGGCGGGGACGTTCGCTCCATTCCGCGCACGCAAGGAGCAGCCACGCGCCAACCGGGAAGTAACGGCACCAATACGGGCAAGTCGTTTACAGAAGCCGCTGCGAGGTAAGGGTGCGGCGAGTTTTTGGCCGGAATGGGAGCTTCGCGCCCGCCGAATAGGAACGACCGTGACAGTCATCGGCTTTGCTCTTTGGCTGCCAGAAAGATGACTTTCTTTTCGTTCTGTTCTGACAGATGCGCCTTGAGGATTTTATAAGCGGTTTTGAAATCAAGGTCATTGAGTCGGCTCAGGAATTGTTTATCGGACAGCCCATCTCTGAGAAGCTCCTTGACACCAAGGTTTATTGCTTCCTGCCCAAGCAACATTTCATGCTTCATGCTGGGAGGGGCAAAGCCGCCTTCCAGGAGACTGCTTCGCATGAAGGAGAGTAGTGCAAGCTTTGTGTGAGAAAATGTCACAGCGTTGAAATCGTGCAGGGCGTTCCCGACAAGATTCTTCAGTGCCGGTCGAACTCTTTCAATGGGTTCGCCCTTTTTCGCTTCTGCGAAGATGAAGAAGGGGAATTCTCCAACGGGATACAGTTGGTTGGAACAGAAAGAAATCTTTGTAACCTTCTTGAGATTTGCATCAAGAGAGAGACGTGCGCTCAAATAATTTCCGAAAAGTATAAGCGCTATGCGGTGGTTGACATCATGTCCAGGACCGGGATACAGCAGGTACACGGCATCCGAGGCAAAATCCCAACTCGCGCGAATATCTCGGCTGATCTGCACCAGAACTCTGGGTTGCGGCTGAGCCTTTGGGGTATTTCTCAAGTACTTCCTCACCATTCTCTTTGCTGCTTGGGAGTCAAAGTCGCCCACTATGATCAAAAGACTACTCTGAGGTGTGTAATTTTTCCTATGAAATCGTTTAACATCTTGTATGGTCAACCTGGGTGTGCCAGCGCAGACGGGCACGAAGTGCTCGCCAAACCTTATGGTCTGGCTAAGAGCTACCAATCCAAATTTGACCAGTCCAGCCTGAGGGTTGTTTTGCACGAATTCAATTTCCTGGAGACACTTTGGAATTTCCTGTTTCAGTATTTCTTCGGAAAACTTGATAGAAGTGAGCCGCTCAGATTCGATTTTCAGGGCAAGCTCTAATTCATTCGAAGGCAGAATGTAATCGTAGTGGACAAAAGTGGGTAAGGTCTCTGCGTTGGCCATTCCCTTCTTCTGTAGAAGCATGAATGATTCATTCGGCTTATAACTCCTGGTAGCGCATCGGATAACCATGTGTTCCACGACGTGAGAGATATGGGCTTTCCCCCTGGGCTCGTGGATAAAGCCGGCTCGATAGAAGGATTCGAGCGCTACTTTATTCTCCTTGTGGTTCTCCAGTAAGATTACGGTCAGACCATTATCCAACGTAAGACTTTCGGGCCGTGCAAACCTTTTTGAATTCTGTTGGCTGGCTCTGTGTTGAGCGAGACGGTAAAAGCTTGTCAAGCAGAGCACGACACAGCCGAAGAATAAGAGAAGCAATATGATATTGATTCTGCTTTTCCAGAGCCCCGTTTTCGTCGCCCGGAATAGTTGTCCAGAATTTCGGTCCTGCCTCCGGATTTGGGACTGGCGGCGGTTAGCCCAAATGATCAAGGCCGTCAGCCCGATCCCGTAAGAGGCCCATAGCCCTCCCAAAACCCATGCCACGTTGCGCGCCGACGATGACAACGTCGCCCGGCAAAAGAATAACAAAGCGAGAAAAACCAGAACGCAAGCAGAAATGATCCAGGCCATCTTGACCATGAACTTTCGTTCGCGCGGAGACTTGGTGTTCTCTATGCCAGCCACGGTGCCGATGAACCCGCCGATAAGTCCAAGCAGCGGTCCCAAGACCCATCCGCCCAAGCCTGTGGCAGCGGCAGACTTTGCTGCTGCGGCTCCTTTCGCTGCCACTGCAGCAGCGCCGGCTGCTCGAGCCGCAGTCGCCGGGATGGCCGCCAGAACAGCAGCCGTGAAGGCCTTCTTTGGCCCGGTGCGCGAAAGAGATTTCTCAACGAACACCGCCACCTGATCTTTGAGCATCCTGCGTCCGCGGGAAAGCCGCTGCTTCGCTGCGTCCTGAGTGAGTCCGAGTGCCTGTGCCACCCTTCGCACCGACTGCTGCTCGCGATAGTAGAGAATCATAGGTTCCCGGTAGGTTTCGGGGATTTGTTCGAGGGCGCGCCAAAGAATGGTTTCTTCCTCCTTGCTGATGGCGTGCTCCCGGGGCGGAGGAGCCGTTCCCCTCGTTTGCCGGAGCTGCTCCAATGGCTCGGCCTGTGCTGTAATATCGCGGCCTCGCCGACGAATGGAGTTGCTAATGAGGTTGCGGGCGATGCCGCACAGCCATGCCCGAAGTTTCGCCGGCTCGCGGAGTTCCCGCAGCCGAGTCCACGCGGCTACGAACGTTTCCTGTGCCAGGTCCTCGCTCAAGCCCAGGTCTCCGGTGGCGCTGTAAGCAATGGCACAGATCAAGGATTGATAGCGCCGGACGATGTCTCCAAAGGCCTGTGGGTTTCCTGCGAGGGATGCATCCAAGAGTTTCAGGTCGCTTTTCACCGGGGTCCTCTTTTCGCGTTCCGCTTCCGTTCCAATTGAAGCCTCATAATACAAGTGGTCCAAAGACGTTGGAAGGTGACATGGGCGCGGTCGAAATTTATTCAAAGCTTGGCGAGGGGCGCTCCGAATTGTTGCCGGAAGCCAGGCCTTGGGGGTTGCCGCCTTTTTGCCGGGCTTTGTTCCTCTTCCCGGACCCTTGGGGGCTATAGCATACTATCCGAGAAAGTCTCAGGGCAGCTTATTCGCTCTGGTGCTTCTTCTCCATTCCCTGAGCAAGCTCAGCGATTTGAAGTTGCAGTTCCTTGATCTCCTCCTAGTGGCGTATGCGTTTAATATATTCCGGTTTTTTCTCATGTTTGGATTTCTTCTTAGGGGCAACGAGGTTGAGCGCCTTGGCGTTTGCGTTCCTCCATCGTAGGTAGTGTCTGATCGCTGCAGCGA
>JABMQX010000119.1 GCA_013203085.1 bacterium
AACACCGGCGCCGACACTGTCCCCCCAGACGTTGACAGTGGTCCGGAATCGGTCCAGGAGCCAGTCAATCGTCAGAATCAACGCAACACCCTCAATAGGAAGACCGACGGCCCTCAGGACAATTACCATTGTGACCAAGCCAGCCTGTGGAATTCCCGCTGCTCCGATAGCCGCCAATGTAGCTGTCAAAAAGATAATGGCTTGGCTGGCGGGACTCATGGAAATTCCATAGACTTGTGCAATGAAAATAGCGGCAACGGCCTCATACAGAGCCGTCCCGTCCATATTAATGGTCGCCCCCAACGGAAGGACAAAACTGGCTGTTCGATTAGAGATACCGTTTTCCTCTTTGACCCCTTGCAGGGTGAGCGGTAGTGTGGCTGAACTGGACGCCGTAGAAAAGGCGTTCAGCAAAGCTGCCGCCATGCCTTTCAGATAGGTCACAGGGTTACGTCGCCCGAGGACTTTGAGGATAAACGGCAGTATAACGAGTCCATGAATGGCAAGCCCAAGCAAGACCGTCAGACTGTACTTTCCGAGGGCGGACAGTTCCGGCAAGAAACGGCCGAACCCTCCTGCGAGGCCGATACGCGCTGCGGTCAATCCGAAGATACCTACCGGTGCGATGAACATAATCCAGTGAACGAGTCGCATCACAGCATCGTTGAGTTTAGAGATAACCTCGATGGTGGAACGTGCCGGCGCGCCCAAGACAGAAAGCGCCGCGCCCAACAGAAGCGAGAAAACAATCAACGGCAGGATCTCCATCTGCGCCATCGCATGAAAGATGTTACGTGGAATCATCCCTTGTTTTCCGGTCTCTTTATTGCCAACCAGGACTTCTTTCAGAGCGCTCCCCGCCCCCTTCTCTTTTCCACGCAGTTGTTGGGAAACGGACAGGGTGATTTCCACACCAGTGCCTGACGGGGCGAACTCGGGCGCGGCAGACACAAGTCGCCCTTTGGTCCGGCGAAATGGTAAACGCGTGCCATCTTCTGCCTTGATATAGAAAACGTCCCCCCGCTGACGACTTTCCCAAAGTTTCACCTTGACGGAATTTTCTGAAATGGACTCAATTGCCCCCTGCACGTGCTGGTCCAACAGGACGAGCACGTACTTTTCGTTGTAGCGTGTCGTTTGCCACGCTCCATCCGTTAAAGTCACCGTGCGATTGTTTTCCTCACCCACCGTATAGGCAAATCGTGGGTGCTTCTCACCGGTCGTTATGCCCTTGCCCGGCTGGATAATATTGACGAGGATGAGGCCGATCAATACCGCAATCCCGGTGGTCATGATGTAGTAAATCAGAGTACGCCGTCCAACGGAGCCGAGATTCCGAATATCGCCGAGTCCGGTAATCCCAACAATCATGGATAGCATGACGAGGGGAATGACGAGCATCATCAGTGAATTCAGAAATATGTCACCGAGAATCGCGAACTTCACAGCAAACTTGGGCAGCAAGCCACCTACCACGGTGCCGAGCACGATGGCTATGATAATCGCAACGAGAAGATGCGACCGATCTCCCTTACGTCCTTTTGATGAAGGGGATGGAGGGGATTGATCGGGGGATACTGCAAGACCTTTTTCAACCATCCTTAATGCCTCCTTAATTTCAGCAGATCGTCAAATCCGGCCCGGGTGTTTTTCCGGGGCTCTGGAGTTAGACAATAATCAGGGTCAAGTATAAGCATAAGAGGTCGAATTTTGCGCGGTTTTTCGACGAAGACGATCCGAAATAGACGTTTCGTTGATTTCCTTTCGCAGGAGGGTGATGGGGTCCAAGGCCGAGGGGCGTTTGGCCTTCTTCGCCGCCGGACATTCCACGAAGCGCACCGGGATGCCGGGGGCCGAAACGTCCCTTTCCCTGTAATGCGGAAAGACCAACGACGCCGGCCACGAACCGCAGGCCATAAATCAGGTTGATGTGAGAGAAAGGGGGCCTTCTCATCTTCCTCTATGTGCTCTCCGCACTCTCTGCGGTGAGTACATCTCCGCCCAAGACTGAGGGGTTACGCAGAGAGGTCGTTTTTGATTGAATTTCCGGCGGGGGTGATATAGTGTCCCTTCGGGTGATGGAGGAGGTTCAGTGAGGGTGCCGCAGTCGCCCTTTTCATTTTTGAGTCAGCGATGAAACACAGATTTGGCAGAAAGTACATCCTTTACTTCTCTCTGCTGCTGGCCGGGGTGTTCCTGAGTGTGGGGCTGCTGGCCGGCCCGCTGAAGAAGGCAACAGACGCCTTAGCCGCTCCCGCCGTCGAGAAGAGCCTCACGGGGAAACCGGGCGAAGGGCCGAGCCAGCTCGAGAAACTGTACGGGACAGTTTTTGTGGTTTTGACCATCTACGGCGCGCACCTCGCCGCAAGGTTTTTTTCGGACAGCACCTGGCGGAAAAGGGACCGCTACATCCGAGAAGTGAGATGGTCTGGTCTGGACATCTTCGCCATGGTAGTTCTCTTCCTCGCTTTAGCAGGTGTTTACAACACTTTTTTCTCCTCTTCTTCCGGCGCTTCCGGAGGAACAGAGGGAACAACTGCCCGGGAGGTTCTTGTCGTCCCGTTTTTCTATTTGGTCGTCCTTCTGTTTGGGGTCTGGGTCCTCAGGCAGAAAGGTTGCAGTTTCTCGGAGGGAATGGGGCTGACCATGCGCCCTTATGCGAGGTTGATTCTGATCGGTGTGGTCGCTTTTGTTGCCTTCCAACCCCTTCTGTTGATTTACAGGACTGCGGTGATGGCGGTTTTCTCCGGGTTGAGCCTCCCCATTGAAGGCCATCCGGTTGTGGAAGAATTGCTGAAGCCGGATAAGATACCCTTAAGGGTATCTCTTGCCCTGTCGGTGGTTCTTTCCGCTCCCTTTTTTGAGGAGATATTCTTCCGGGGGTTTCTGTACCAAGGACTGCGAAGGACAATAGACGCCGGGCCGGCCATTTTTCTGACGGCGGCGCTGTTCGCCCTAATCCATCCGGGGGTTTTTCAAGCGAGCCTGATATTTCCCCTCGGTTTAGTTCTCGCCTACCTCATGGAAAGGACCGGCTCGGTGATTCCATGCATTGTAATGCACTTTCTCGTGAATGGCACATCCTTGCTGCTGACATTTCTCGTGGCGGGGTAGTGGGCTGGGCTACAGAGATGTAATCTAAGGACGATATCGTGAGCTGTTGAGGCGCGAACCTTGAAAACGAAAACGCCAGTCACCACAATGGAGTGGCGAGAGGACCGTCTGTTCCTGCTCGATCAGACTCTCCTCCCGCGAAAGGTCAAGATGGCAGCCTGTTCCTCCGTGGAAGATGTCACAGACGCGATACGGACGATGGTGGTCCGTGGGGCGCCGGCTATCGGCATCGCGGCCGCTTTCGGGATAGTGCTCGGGGCGAAAGCCTCCACGGCAAGAAACCGCAACGAGCTCCTCAAGGACGTGCTGGACGCCTCGGAGCGAATCGGTTCAGCCCGCCCCACCGCCGTCAACCTCTTTTGGGCACTTGAGAGAATGAAGAACGTTCTGCTCCAAAACGAGACCGATAACGTCTCCCTCCTCAAGGATTTGCTTTTGAAAGAAGCCCATACGATCCTGAGTGAGGACAGGGAGACCTGCCGGCGAATAGGCCTCCACGGTTCCGCGCTCATCAAGGAGGGCGACGGCATTCTCACCCACTGCAACGCGGGCGGATTGGCCACCTCCGGATACGGAACAGCCCTCGCCGCCATTTTCGCCGCCGGGGAGCAGGGAAAGAATATCAAGGTTTACGTTGACGAAACGAGACCTCTTCTTCAGGGTTCTCGCCTGACGGCATGGGAGTTGAAGGCGGCAGGCATTGACACAACCATCATCTGCGACAACATGGCCGGGCTGGTCCTGAAGGAAGGAAAAGTAAACCTCGTCATCACAGGAGCCGACAGGATCGCCGGAAACGGCGATGCTGCCAACAAGATAGGCACATATTCCCTGGCGCTTCTCGCCGAGGCACACGAAGTTCCCTTTTACGTGGCGGCGCCGAGATCCACTTTCGACATGAAACTGCAATGCGGCGACCAAATTCCAATCGAACAAAGAGACCCCGACGAAGTCGCCGTTTTCCAGGGGAAACGAATAGTTCCCGAAGGGGTAGACGTCTATAATCCTGCGTTCGACGTCACGCCTCACCGTCTTATCAGAGGCATTATCACAGAGAAGGGAGTGGTTACTCCTCCTTACGAAGCCAATCTGGCGAAGCTGTTTGACTGAATGCGGCTCGGCAATCGTCATATTTTGACCGCCGGTCCGGCGCTCGCTCGGAGAAGTCCTTATGCTGATGGGGAAGAACGGATGTCAGCCTGACCTCGCTGCTCTCGGTGAACTGGAGCTCATCGAGAGATTGCGGAAAAAACTGTGCTCGCCGGCGGGTGAGACCGTGAAGAGAACTTCCATTGTCGAAGGAATCGGGGATGATGCCGCCGTTTTGAAGTGGGGAAAGGGGGACGACCTTCTCCTCTTGACCTGCGATACCCTCGTAGAAAAAGTCCATTTTCGCAAGGGAACGCCTCCGGACCGCATCGGCTGGAAAGCAATGGCGTCCAACATTAGCGACATCGCCGCCATGGGGGGCATTCCCCAATACGCTCTGGTTTCGCTCGCGTGCCCTGCCAGCACAAAGGTCGCCGAGATAGATGCGATCTACGCTGGAATGACGGAGCTGGCTCAGCGATTCGGAGTGGCAATCGTGGGGGGAGATACCGTCGAGTCTCCTCGCGTTCTTGTCATTACCGTTACC
>JABMQX010000120.1 GCA_013203085.1 bacterium
GTGAAGAAGGCGGGGAAGTGCCGGTTCACGGGCTTCGGCAGCCACTTCAGCCGGGGGAAGTTCGTGGAGGCGATTGAGAAGTACGGGAAGGCCTTCGATATCTGCTCGATGCCGTACAATGTGTACCATCGGGGGGCGGAGGACGTTCTTCCGGCGGCGGAGCGGTGCGGCCTGGGAATTGTGACGATCAAGCCGTTCGCTCGCGGCTCGCTGCTGAAGAAGAAGGATCTCGAAGGCAAGGACAAGGGCCTGCCGCGCCGGATGATCGCCTACGTGATCGAGAACAAGCGGGTGGATTGCTGCATCTGCGGCATGCATACCCTGGCTCACGTCAAAGAGAATTTCAGTGCGTCGTCGAATCCGCTGACGGCGCCCGAGCGCCGGCAACTGGAGCGCTCCTTCGGCTCGGCCGAGGAGATTCCGCTGGGGTGGCTCGATAGAGGATGGCGGTATGCGTGATCGCGTCCTGCGTGCCGTCCCGTTTCTCCTCGTTCTGATTCTTCTCCTCGCGGGTCTATCCTGCCTGCCGGTTCGCAGAGACCGGGAGCCCATTGCAACGCGCAAGGTAAATCCCGCTCCGTCAGGTGCGATGAGCGGCTGCTCGATATGCCACGTGGACGTGGAGATCGAGAGCAAAGGCTCAAGGCATCTCGCCGAGGGAATCGGCTGCTCCGACTGCCACGGCAGCAGCGAAGGCCACATCCGCGATGAGAACAACGAGGTCAAGCCGGACCGCGTGTTCGCGCGGGCGGACATTGACTCCTTTTGCAATGAGTGCCACGAATGCTCGCTGCCCGCGAAAGAGCGACCACTTCCGAAAGTGTGCACGGATTGCCACGACCCGCATTCGGGGAGCGTACCGAACGAGTAGGCGCGCAACACCATCGCCAGCCTCGTGCTTTTGACTGCCCCGTTGTGCATCATGCTTCTTCCCTCTGTCTATCCCACCGACCAAGAGTGAACCTGCGCCGCTCGCCCTCGTCCCCCTTCCGCCTCTTCGCCAGATAACATAGATTTCGGACCTCCCAACAAAACGATCATATCGTTATTAAATCCCCGGCGAGAAACATCATAATGACGTTGAATGCTCCATGAGCGAAAATGCTGCTTTCCACCCCGAACTTCCTGGAGAGAGCACCCAATCCTACGCCCAGGGGGAAGACCTGGGCGATCTTGACCCATTCGGGGTCGAGCGTGTTGGCATGGGCAATTGACCAGAATCCAGCGGTGATGAAGATGGAAATCCAATAGCGCCCCCGCCGCCAGTTGAATTGCCTTGCGAGGTAGTTCTGGATACCGAGGCGAAAGATGATTTCCTCGGCAAAGGCGAATTGCAATACGATGAGCGCCATCGTGATAGATGGCCTATCGCTCATCCCGGTTCTCGTCATGCCCAACTCCGACAGCCTTCGCACCGCTTCGGACACCTGAGGAGCGGTTATCGTGAACAAGACATACGAAAACGCCACGCCGCCGATCACGACGCCCGCAATCGAGATAAGGTAGGTGTTCGTAACCACCTTTCTGGGGACATCAGGTCTGGCGATGACCCTCCTTGTCAGGGGGAGGTCCGGGCAGTTGAGCAATGCGCAGCAGTACATCCCCATGCATGTGAATACGGCAATCCTGACGAGCGCCACGCAGTCAATGATGACAAGCTGGTGAACTGGCACCAGTTCAGCGATACCCGGGTTTAGCAGAAAAAAAGTACTGTCAAGCATTACCAGAATGGCACCGTAGAGAAGGCCATACTTCACGTAAAGGTTCAGCCGTTTTCGGTGCCGGATGCAATCAATGAGGAACAGCAAGGAGAAAATGATCAGCAAGACCATGTAGACGACAGCCAGAGTGGTCATTTATCTTCCTCCCTTTCGTGGCATCCGGCGAAGGGAAAAATGAACTGAACGTCGTTCGCGACTAAGTGAGTTTTTGCCCTTGCCCGGTACATCAGCCAGCGTTGGAAACGATGTTATAAGTTCAAAGCATTCTTCGATGTCCTTGCCGGTTTGGAGGTCGGTGACGCGGGCGAGCATCTCGTCATGAAACCAGATGTCCGATTTCCCGCCGAGATAGGCGACGGCGCCGTTTTCGACGGCGTGATAGACGAAGTAGGGAGTTCCGTCCTCGAGGACGGCGAGGACGTTGGTGCCCTTTTTTACCTTTTTCCAGCCGCTTCCGCCGAGGTGGCCGCTCCACTCGATCTCGGCGAATCTGCGCGCGTGGCGATTCACCCAGGCGACGCCGCCCTTTCCCGGCTCCGATTCTTCGAAAGGAGAAATCTCCGCTGGCGGCTGCTTTCCGTAATAGAGAATCCGGCCTCCTGCTCGGAGGTATTCCCGCAGTTTCTCAAGAGCCAGATCGTTGGGCGGATTGACGATGACATCCGCTTTCCGATAGTCCGCCATGGGCAGGAGCTTCAGACTCGGCTGCTGGGTCAGCTCTCGAAGAAAGCCTTCCTTCTTCGGCGACGTCGTGGCAACCTTGACCTGCGAGAGTGCACCCGAAGCGGCAGGAACAACAGAGATGACAACGGCCAGTCCGATGGTGATCTTCCTCGCGAACGACGAAAATATCCGGGACATCATTGTTGATCTCCCATTTCTTGCGGCAGTGGAAGTTCTCGTGATTCCCCGGAATCCCTGAGTCCCCAATTTGTGTTGTGCGGCATTATACACCGAGCACGGCGGGAGAAGGGCGGTTTTTTGCTTTGCGGAACGGTGCGGCGGGGTGTGCGAGGCAGCACGCGTAAAAATAGGGGAAGTAGGCGAAAAAGTTGGGAAATTCCAGTAAATTGAGCTTGCGCAAATACTGGAGGGGGGGTCTGAGAGGCGGCAAATTTGAGGGCTTTCTGAGGCCTGAATGGCGCTCAAGGGAGGAAATGGGTTGAAACGGAGCATTTTGTACCTTTTTTCGTTCTTGAAAACGTACCGGAGAAGTCGCGGGAACCGGGCTGTCTCCGCCTTTTTGACAGGATTATACAGAATCGGGGATATTTTGTCAAGCCCGGTTGATGCGAGCTCGCCGGTGTGTGGCTGAATTTGCGTGGTAGATTTTGCATGGATCCTCTGGTCGAGAAAACCGGGCTGAAGCCGGTGGCTGAAGCTGGCGCCGTGCGCAGCCCGCTGGAGATGCTGCAATACGCTGGGGAACTGACAATCCAGTGCATCCTGTTATCTCGTAAAAAGAAGAATGCATGACGGAACTTGCGAGCCGGAGCAGCAAGTCGGCAGACTGCAAACGTCCTGTGCCCAGCGATTCCGCAACTTGGCTTTGGGGGCCTTGATAAGGTGTTTTTTTTGAACGCGTTGCAAGGGGATGGGGGTGGGGTAGCAAATTCGCATTGGCAAGAAGTTGTTGACAGCGCGTGGTCAACCGAAAGGAGTAAGCGATCTTTCGCAGTATGTTTGCTTATGCGAGGAAGGTGTTTCAGTTGGACAGAGTGCTGGCGGAGGTCGGGGA
>JABMQX010000121.1 GCA_013203085.1 bacterium
CAAAATTCGAAGAGAAGTATGCAGCGTTAATGGGGGCGAAGCGCTGAGTTTGCACGGTAAATGGTACCAACGATCTCCTTACCGCTCTACACGTACTCGATATTGGGGTCGGCGATGAGGTTATTGTTTCCCCTTACACGTTCATTGCCACCTACAACGTAGTTATCGGTTCCTGCGCCCTGCCGGTTTTTGCCGATACCGACCCCGAGACCTTTCAGATCAATCCGGACAAAATAGAAGAAAGAATCAACGAGAATACGAAGGCGATCATGCCGGTTCATATTCTGGGCCTGCCGGCAAATATGGACAAAATCAATGCCATTGCCAAAAAGCACAACCTCTTAGTAATAGAGGATGCCTGCCAGGCATGGCTGGCGGAATGGAGAGGTAAAAAGTGCGGCACCCTCGGAGACCTCGGCTGTTTCAGCTTCCAGAACTCGAAACATCTACCCTGCGGTGAAGGGGGAGCCGTCATCGGGAATGACGAGGAAATAATGGATAGATGTTTCTCCTTCCACAACTGCGGCAGACCTTACGGCAGCGTTAAAAGAACCAGCGGTTACCCCATCATCGGAACCAACCGCAGGATGACTGAGTACCAGGCGGCTATCCTCCTTTCCCAGATGAAACGCCTCGAAAAAGACACCCAGACGCGCGGCGAAAACGCCGCCTATCTGACCTCCAGAATCAAAGACATTCCCGGGATCATCCCCCACAGATTATATGAAGGCGTAACGAGAGCCGCATACCATCTATATCCGTTCCGCTACAAAAAAGAGGACTTCAATAACGTTTCCAGGGGGAAGTTTCTCTCTGCTCTGAGCAGGGAAGGCGTTCCTTGTTCCGGAGGATATGGTCCGCAGTACAGAGATGGCTTGATTGAAGTTGCCCTGAATTCCAAGAACTTCAAGAGAAGCTTTTCAGAGGCGAGACTCCGAAGATACCGCGACGAGCTTCACTATCCCGGCAATGACCAGCTCTGCAGAGAAGCAGTGTGGTTAGGCCAGAATATGCTCCTCACCACCAAAAAAGATATGGACGACATCGCCAACGCCATCCTGAAAGTCCACGAGAATCGGGATAAGCTGGCGTAACGGCAAAGACCAGGCTCCCCTGCCGCTGCCGCTGCGGAGCGCATCCCAAAGCCGTCCTGGGAACCCTGCTTTCCATCGTCGTCGCCTTCTCGATACCGGTGCTCTTCTGCTCCGACCGGCAGGCCGCGTGCCGGTTCGTGGAGGGATTTCTACACAGGTATCACACGAGGAAGGAGAGGCGAGAAGAAAAGGGAGGATGAGGGTTTGGCGCTCAGCTGCGGGCACCCAAGGTGACCGTCCGCTGCACCGGCGTCTTAGATGGCCGATGATAGAAAGACGGCTCAGTCAGCCTTCTTGCCGATGGCCAGGAAGGACCTACCGATATGAATCACCTCCGCTACTAGGACCTCGACGATTGCCACGCACGCAGTACCAAGGAGAACCCAAACCAGGAACTGAGACCCGCCTGGCAGATCGGCAGGAAAGGGCGTGGTTGCGAACCGGGCCCCCGCAGCCCACAGAGCGTAGGCGGGGAGCCCGAGATAGACAACGCCGGCAACACACTTCAGTGCCACGTAGAACACGGCGGTGATCCATCTCAGCCAACCTGGACAGTTCGATTTGTCAGAGAAGAACTGGTGCTTTCCACGAGCTAGCTGTGCCAGAGGAGCCACGCGACCGAACGTTGGGACGCGAGAGATGTCAAACAGGTCGAGAGGATGACTAATGGCCGCAGCTTTCGGCTCCTTCGGAGCGCTCTTCAACATTCCACGAACGAGCACCTCGACGCGGATCATATGAGCGTAGGCAGCGCAGAAGGCGACAAGTGTTGCGGCGAGCAGGATGGCGCAGACCAAGGCGAAGTAGGTGACCGGGACCTTCCCGAGCTTCAGTGGCAGCTCGACCATTCCCGCTTGGTCCGGCGTTAGCGGCAGCACCACGACGAGGCTAACGACAGCGAGCACCAGCCAGAATCGGTTGACGACCCGCGCCGCCAAGGAGGCGGCATGGCCTAGTTCGCGGATGGACTCAGGAATCCCAGTCTCCATTCGCACGCACTCTACCTCGTGCATCTGACGACGGCTTCGGCCCCCGCCGCTCCGGGGCGTTTTTGAGGGCGTTTCCGGCGGCGGTTCTATGACAAGCACCTGATTCTCTCCTAACATACTGATTCTTGGTCAGCTAGGTGCCTTTTGACAGCAACCAGTAGGTCCTTCACTCCCTTCCGCGAACGTTTCACTCGGCAGTGGGTGCCGTTGACTCCGCAGCGGCGACGCTTGCAACCGCCTTGTTGGATGATATTTCAGATCGTGGCGATGTCGAGATCAGCTGATCTAGTGAAGTTCCCTGCTTGTGGGAACTGTTGCATAAATTGAATAGGCATTTGTTGTATCGGCTCGCCGATGGATACAAACTCAGCGTCAGCAGGGAACAGTTCAGATTTGATCTCGTTAACTAAACCATAATCCTTCGCCTCATTCGGGTTCAGCGTTTTTCTGTCATGCATGTCTTTCTCAATAACGTCTGAACCTTTGCCCGTATTGTCAGCAATCACACGGGCAATGTTCTTCTGATCGATTTGCAGGGATTTCAGGTGTTCGTGAATCTGAAATTCATCAAAAGCCGCTTTGCCCTGGAAATTCATCTTCACGCCATGAATTAGGAATCTGGCATGAGGAACACAGAAACGTTTGCAACCAGCGCAATAGATAACGATCCCGATAGAATCTACGCTTCCGAAATTGTATGTGTGGACCTCAATAGGAGCTCCTTTGAGAAAGTTGTAAACCGATAGGCCGTGAAACACGGAGCCACCAGGAGAGGATAGGAGTAAGTTAAGGCGTTCATATTTCTCGTGGAGTTTCTTGTCCACGATTTTCATCAACTGATCAATAGTTACTGGCACGACTGGTGCCATGAATCGAACATACGCTTCCTTCATCATTTCCTCCTTTTTCTGATCATCGAAGATTCTTTAGATTGACCCGTATAACACCCCAAACACCACTACAAGTGCCGGATAATACGCCCGCGAAACAGATGTCGCATCGCCGATAACCATTGGTCTATCAACGTGTTGTGACGAGCCGCTGTTTTTATCACGGTGTCTTATGCGGGTCGGCATAAAATCCTGCACAATGATGTTCGAGCGCATCGCCGGGGCTACGAACGCCGGCCGGTCCACGGTTGAGAACACGGGTGTAAATCATCGTCGTTCTGACGGCGCTATGGCCCCAAAGTTCCTGAACCGTTCGAATATCGTGACCTCTTTCCAGAAGGTGAGTTGCGAATGAATGCTGGAACGTATGGCAGGCGGCGCGTTTGACGATGCGCCATGAGGCCTTGGCGTCTTGGCGAGAGAAGACGGGAGAGAACAGGCATCTCGCAAAGGCGCAAAGAGGCGAAGGAGGCACACCGCGGGCTCTCCGTGTGGAAGGCAACCCTCTCCGATGTCGAAAGGCGGTTAGCAGCGGCGCTCTCGGTTCGGCCATTCCAAAGCCCCCAGAACTTCGGACTCTTTTACCTCGGAAATTGCTACGTCGTTCGATCCGCCCACAATTATCCCGAAATCTGGAGCGATGTCAAGCGACCTGATACCCTCGTTGGAAGGGGAGGAAAGAGACTTCTCGCAAAGACACCAAGGGACCCCGAAAAGCCCACCGAGGCGGCGCCGTCCGCCATTGCCGCTCCATCAAGGGACATAACGATGTTGATCCTATGGATGAGGCGGACACCTGACCATGGCTTCTGTCAAGGGGTTCTTCTAGGTTGCTTCTGCAGCTTCCCTTTTGCCATCTTGTCC
>JABMQX010000122.1 GCA_013203085.1 bacterium
CTGATGCCACCTTCAGAATTCATCAGCGCGCCACCGTAGGTCGGTGAAATGTTGGACGGGGCACGGATAGCAAACGATGAACCTTTTCATCCTGATCGCGGTTGAACGGCAGACCTCAGTTTTGATCCCAGAGCGCGGAAGTCCTCCACGATAAGATAGAGCGATGGGACCAATATGAGAGCAATCCCGGTGGCAAACAGAATGCCGTATCCCAGCGAAATCCCCATGGGAATCAGGAACTTCGCCTGAATGGATGTCTCGAAGATCATCGGCGCCAGCCCTAAGAAGGTCGTAAGCGAGGTCAGAATTATGGGCCGGAAGCGCCGTTGTCCCGCCGCCATCGCGGCATCGAACACTGTGCTGCCTTCGCGGCGCTTGCTATTGAGGAAGTCAATAAGGATGAGCGAGTCGTTCACCACAACTCCTGAAAGAGCGACGATCCCCATCATGCTTATCAGGCTCAGATCGTAACCCATCACGAGGTGGCCGATCACGGCGCCAACGATTCCGAACGGAATCGAAATCATCACGACCGCAGGCTGAATATAGCTACGCAATGGGATTGCGAGCATTGCGTAGATTGCCAGTACCGCAAGGATAAAATTGGTGTACAGGCTCTTCATCGCTTCATTGAATTCCCGCTGTTCGCCTTCGAGAGAATACGCGAGGCCCGGATTTCGCTCGATGAGCTGAGGTAGGGCACGAGCCTGTAAGTCTTCGAGGATGCGCGCTGCAAAAGAGGGAGGGTCAACATCAGCTGTTACGGACACGACGCGTCGGCCATCGGCTCGGTTGATCGCCGTGTAGGCATTTCCGCGTTTGATGGAAGCCGCTTCCCGCAACGGGAGTTCTCCGCCAGCGGGAGTTGTTACGAGAAATTCCTCAATGTCATCCTCGGACTCCCGTTCGTCGTCCGGCAAGCGCACCATGACCTTGATTTCGTTTCGCCCACGCTGCTGCCGCAGAGCCTCTGCCCCGTAAAAGGAGTTTCGGAGCTGACGCCCGATGTCCACCGTGGTCAGTCCAAGGCTCTGTGCTTCGGGACGGATGCTGAGGTCCAGTTGGGGTTTGCCGGCAGAAAAGCCATCGTCGATTTGACTGGCCGAGTTGAATTTCTGGAGCTCATCCGCCAGTTCTGCCGCTGCCCTTTCGAGAATGTCTATGTCAGGATGACTGAGCTGAATGTTGATCGGCTTTCCGCCGCCGGCGCCGCCCAGGTCAAAATCAAAATCCAACATTTCAAGCCCAGCGATCTCGCCTACTTGCTCGCGCCACCGTCTGGCAAATTGCCTCGTGGATATTTCTCGCTGGTCAGCGGGAACAAGGTGAACTCGTATCTGGGCGACATGCCCCTGTCCGGATACGCCACGGGAACCTGACATCGGCCCCCCGCGACGTGATCCCGCCCCGATCCGTGTGAGAATACCCTCCGAGATTTCATTTCCGCCGTTTCGGGCGATTACACGCTCGGCGGCCTTGACCAACCGCTCCTGGACCTTTCGGGTCTCCTCTACCGGAGAGCCAAAAGGAAGTTCAACGCTAACGCGGACGCGGTCCGCCTCCACCCTGTGCCGTGGCACCATCCCCACGCGACCACTGGACACTAACGAGAGTACGACAGCAAGGATGCTTATGGCAGCGCTCAGAGTCACATATCTGTAGCGAAGAGCCAGGCGCAGGAATGGCCGATAGAGAGTCTCAATAAACCATTCCATGCCCCTCCCGGTCCGATTTTGTATCCGATCGATCAAGCCGAGGAGGCCTTTCGCCTTTTTTGGAGCGTGATGACTCAGGTGTGCGGGCAGTATGAATAGCGCCTCGACAAGCGAGAGCGCGAAGACCACTATTACCACGGCCGGGATCATCTTGAAGAATTTTCCCATTGTCCCCGGCACGAACAACAGCGGCATGAAAGCGGCGATGTTGGTGAGAATGGCGAAGATGACCGGAACTGCCACTCCATGTACACCGCTAATAGCGGCTTTCAGCAAGGGCATCCCCATTTGGCGGTTCTTGTAGATGTTCTCTCCCACTACGATAGCATCGTCAACAACCATACCGAGAGCCGTGATGAACGCGAACAGCGAGATCATGTTGATCGTAACACCCAGTTGAGGAAGGATGATGAGGGACCCCAGAAATGATGTGGGAATCCCCATCATGACCCAGAAGGCAAGGCGGATTTCGAGAAAAAGCCCCAACAGAAACATCACTAAGACAAGGCCGAGGTACGCATTTCGAAGTAACAGATCCATTCGTTGTCTGTAGATATCCGACCAGTCGCGCAAGATTTCGATATTGAGACCTTCGGGGAGGCGGCTTCGGAATTGTTTCACGTACGATTTGGCAGCGTCGGCAACTTCGATGGGACTCTGGTCGCCAACTCGATAGATATCCAGCATGACAGCGGGTTTGCCGTTGAAGGAAGTCTCCATATCGATGTCGGCAAAACCATCTATGATGGTGGCAATGTCACCCAGCCGTAACTCTGTCCCGTCGGCGCGGCTGACAATCGGAATATCGGCATATTCTCTGCCCCAATCGCGCCGCTCCGCCATTCGTAGAAGTATCTCTCCGCTACGTGTCTTCACTCCGCCGCCCGGTAACTCGACTGCTGCTCGCCTGACCTGATTCGCCACGTTCTGAAGAGTGAGGTTGTGGGCCCGCAGTGTCTCCTTAGGAATCTCTATGCTGATCTCGAGCGGCCGCACGCCCGCAAGCTCGGCCAGGGTGATATCAGGTTTTTGAAGAATCTCGTCGCGGACCTGCTCGACAATGTCCCGAAGTAGCCGTTCTTCGTGGTTCCCATAGATCACAAGAGAGATGACCTCCCTGCGGGTCGTGAGAAGCTGGATTTGCGGGCGCTCCGCATCTTCAGGGAATGTGATGATCCGGTCCACGGCATTGCGAATATCCTGCAAGGCCTTGTCCGCGTCCGCTCCGAGGAGCAGTTCCACCGAAACGATCCCCACCCCCTCTGAAGCACTCGCAGTAACCCGATCGACTCCATCCAGTCCCCGCACCTGTTCCTCTATCGCCAAGACGATTCCCTGTTCCACTTCCGCGGGACTCGCCCCGGGATAGGCAACGCTTATGAGGATCATGTCCAAATCAAATTCGGGAAATACTTCCTGCTTGATGCGCAGGCTGGCAAGGAATCCACCTCCAAGAAGAAATATCATCAGAAGATTTGCCGCCACCCGGTTGCTGGCCATCCAGGCAACGGGACCTCTCTTTCCTAAATCATCTTTCATTGGCGGCGCCTCGTTCTTCGTCGGAGACCGTACGCAGGGGCGTTCCGGGAATGGGTGTGGCGATCCGACTGACAACGACCCGCTCTCCAGACTCAATTCCCTCTCGAATAAGTACCGAGTCGGTACGCCGCCATGCTACGGCAACCTGTCGAATCTCCAGTTGCTGTTTTTCGTTCATAATCCAAACCCTGTTTCCATCACGAACAGCCGTACTCGGCAGAACGAAGACTTCATTGAGTTCCCGGCCTTCGATCTCCACACTCACATAAGCACCAAGCAACAGGGGAGTCGAATTCTCTTCTTCACCCGCGTTCATGCCCAACGGATCGTCAACCTCGACGAGCACCCTGGCCATGCGTCCAGCGGGATCGAGATCGCCCAGGAGGCGAATGACATGCCCATCTTTTTCGATCCTCCCGCCGGAGCTCCCTTCCTGGATGACTTTAGCAGGCGCTCCCTTTTCCCCGTTCTCGTCGGGAAGGACTATCCAGTTCAACCTGTCCACCGGGAGAGAGACCTGCACCCAGAAGTGGTCCGTTCCGATAAGGGTTGCGATCCTTGTCTGAGGCGTAACACGCTGGTCCTTTTCCACGAATTCTTCTTTGACGATTGCATTGAACGGCGCCACGATTGAGGTGCGGTCGAGGTTCCACTGCGCCCGCTCCACGGCAATCTTGGCA
>JABMQX010000123.1 GCA_013203085.1 bacterium
ACGCCTTAGCTCAAATAAAGGGACGAAGGATCCACACAAATGCAGAAAGAACCAAATAAGCAGTGCCGAAAATGAGAAGTATCAACACTTCTTTTTACCCCAAATTGCCTTTCCGTCGAGAAACCCCGTTTTCCCGTCGAGAGACCCCTTCTATTTAAGGCCACAGAAGGCCACTCAAGGCCGCCAAAAGGCCGGATAAGTGCGCCACTATGGCGGCCAGTTTTTCCTTGACAAGACTTCAGGCTTCCTTATAATGGGAGCATGAGACTGCGAAAAAAGACCGGCTCGAAATACTGGTATGCTGAATTTTCCATCTCGAAAGGCCGGAGCACAGGCACTCGCCGGAGATGCTCCCTTTCCACTGGCACGTCAAACAAAACCCTTGCCTTACAGATCGCAGAGAAGCTCCGCCAGGATAAGCTCAGGGAGTTGCACGGCATCGCAGGAGCGACATCGCATACCCTTGAAAGCCTTCGCGATCAATATCTCGAATGGCTGGAAATTCACCGGGCGCGGCGGAGCGTCCTGCGTGCGCGGATAGCACTTCGCAACGTCCTCAATTCCCTCAAAGCGAAATACCCTTACGAGATCACTCGAAAGAAGCTGGCATCATACGAGAAGCGCCGCCGGGGGGAAGCTGCCACGAGTACGGTCGCAGTCGAATTGGCACTCCTAAAGGCTTTCCTCCGGCGCGCTGTTAAAGAGGGTTGGCTTGGCCGACTCCCTTGCGAAATAGAAGTTCCCCATGTGCCCTCGAAGCGGCGGCTCGTATTTCTCACTGAAGGCGAAGTCCCCGTCTTTCTCGAAACCCTCCAGACCTGGGCATGGTGGCCAGCGTTTATCCTTTTGAACGCGGGCTTGAGATGTGAGGAACTGATGTTTTTGCAATGGGGGGATATTGACTTCGAGGCGGGCTTGCTGTGGATTGTAAATAAGCCTGAGCTTGACTGGACTCCGAAGGGGCAGAAGGAGCGTAGCGTTCCGCTATCCCCGGAGTTAATGATGGAGCTTATTGAACGAAAGAAAGAGACCGGGTGGGTTGCCGAAGGCTCCGGCGGCGGACAGTTGAAGCATAGCGCCTTCGCAAGGGAAGTGGCTTCAGCAGGGGAGCGAGCGGCACTTGGCAAGCGGATAACGCCGCACGTTTTGCGGCATAGTTTCGCGAGCCGTTTGGCGATGCTGGGCGTCCCCTTGCCGACGGTTCAAGGCCTTCTGGGGCATGCTGCGATAGGGACAACGATGGTTTATGTTCACGTCTCAGAGGAGCATCGGCGGACAGCGGTCAACAAGCTAAAGATCACTTCTACCGGGCAGCGCAAAGAGCCGAAGGTGGTCAAACTGCGGGGGTGAGCGTGTTCGGAGTGGAAAAGGCGGAAGTAAACATAACTGTTGTTATCGGACATTGCCTAAATGACTGAACAAGAGGACACTTACCGAAAAGACAAAGCGCAGAAGTTGAACCGGTTGCCATACGCTACAGACCCGAAATATCGCAAGCGGGTACAGAGGGCAGCCAAGCGCTGGCATCGTAAGAGGGGGACGTTGACCCCCACCATGAAAGAGAAGATACATTCGTAGAAACGGGCAATTATTCCATTTTGGCATAATTGGCTTTCGATTGCTCTTTTGACAACTGAATACAGCAGCCGGCGGGCCCCCAGAAAGGAGGCCCGAAATGAAGGTCAAGCTCAACGTTATCAGAGATGTTGAGGAACAGCGGAAACGGTGCTGGCCTCAATTGGAGTACGACAAAGCGGGGAAGCTGTTAGGTTTGCAAAAGGCCCCCGACGTTGAAGTCAAGATAGTCCCTGGCATGGTGGCTAAGAAGCTCCGGGACTTGGCAGAAGAGATTGATGGGTTACTGTTTCTGCTATTCACATGCGAGTCCGATACCGTCGAAACAAAAGTCGTGGCGTTGCGGCAAACACAGGAGCGGTTTCGGCAAGAATTGAGGGTTCTCGTGGCGGAAGTGCTAACGATCCTCACTGGAAGCCAGGACATGGCGGACTCGTGGACTGAAGGAGAAGACCCTCTTGAGGAAGCTTGGTCAATGCGTATGGGATCACTCTGATAAGAAAACGAGGGCGGCAAAGGAGCCAAACTCCTCCGCTACCCTCTAACCGAAGAACCGAACGAGGCGGTTCGCCGGCTGCAATACCATAACACAAGAGGACACATTAACGCAATGCCCGCGTGCTCCCATTTCGAGAGTTCGCGGGCTTTCTGTGCGCGGAGGTGGATACACCCCTCAGTCATTCACGAGTAGTCAGGGAGTGGGTGTCGAGTCGGTCTCGCCGGATAGGGGATTCACACTTGGGGTGAAGGGGATACAGATAAAAAATAGCGATCAGGAGATATTTCTGTTGACAGGATTTCGGCAACGTGGTAATTTAACTTTGAGGCTTGATAAGAAGCCCCGATGTAAATCCAATAAGGCAATAACGCAAGTTGTCGGGCGCAAAGCTGAAGGAAAGGAGGCGATAACTTCTGCGTTGTGGGGGGTTCCAGAGATAAGGGACCCCGATTCCTCAGCACCAGGGGGTGGGCGAGAGGATACACAATGCGAGAACAACCCAAAACTGGAAAAGTGAATAAGTTCGGGTTTAGTACGGCCCGGATTACTCAGATAAAGCAATACCCTGTCCTCTGCCAGGATCCCGTTGCGGGACTGCTCGGACAGGGTTTTCTTTTTGGGACATCATCATAAGGAGAGCTTACATCATGATTGAAAAGACTCGCGGTTTGGCAATGGACGCGGCATCGGAGAGCCGGCTTGGTTATCTCAGGCGGGCGTGGGGGTGTAGTGGATCGGCGGTGGTGAGGCGCTGCCTGAAAATGATCACCGAGGGGCAAATGAAGGCGGTCCGCAAGTCGGGTCGAGCGAATGAGGAGGACAATGGCGGGGAAACAGACGGGGACAACGGCTAAACTGGAAGGCAACGAGACGGTAGACACACACTATCGTTGCATCATGGACTGGATCTATCGGCTTTACGAACCGGAGACAGGCCGGCCCAAAATGTCCAGGGCTACATACGAGATGTATCAGTATCTCGTTTACAACGCTTCGGGGGTCGTGAAGCTGTACGAGGAAGGCGAGAGGGACCTGCTTTTCAGCGGTTACTACACGATGCGAAGCTCCGCCACGCGAATTGCCAAGCAGTTGGAATTCACGTTTGAGCAGGGTTGGCATGGCTTCCGGCAGATGAAAAAGTTGTGGCTTATTCTAACGAGGCGGTGCCCAGGTCGGCATGGCGACTATGAGATAATTGTTGTCTGGTTGCCACGACCCCATATGCGAGCTGTCGTTGGAGAGTTTATCCGAGAGAGAAAACGTCATCCGGGGACGTTGGAGGAACTGAAAGAATTCTACGATAGCGGGCGAGGTATCGCGCAGGATAAGAGAAGAGGCCAGTACTTTGAGGCCAGTACTTCTAAGAGGAGAACAGGGGTAGAAGAGGCCAGTACTCGGATAGAAGAGGCCAGTACTCGGCCCAGTACTTTCTCGACGGGGGAGGGGGTAGAAGAGGCCAGTGGCGGCGCCAGTCCATGTTTCTCTGAAACTGTAAGAAGAAACAAGAAAGAAGAGAAGAAAAGAGGGGCCAGAAAAGAAGCGCCGCAAGAAGCGGCTTCCCCCGCCAAGATTTTTGTTTCTAAGGGGGAGATCGGGAAGGGAAAAGATCGTTCACACAAGTCGGTCAATTCCCTTCTCGCCTCTCTTGTGGGGGCCAACCGAGAGAAGGCAGAAGCCTTAGACAAAAGTGCTGAGGCCTTACAGGGTAGGCTCACGGCGGGGCGGTTGACGGGCATCCTTGAGGACGTGGCGGGATATTCGGTCGAGGCGGTGCAGGCGGCTTTGAAAGAGCACAAGGCGCACTCGCCTTTCCTTTGGACCTGGGCGGAGTTGAAGCCCTTACTTGAGCGGGCAACGCCACCGCCTGATTATGATGACCTACTCAAGCCACCGGCCCCTGATGTCGAGGACATTGCTATCCGGAAGGCGAAGGCCAAGCAACCGAAACCTGTCGCGAAGCCGAAGCCTATCCCAAAAAAGCCCTGTGCGGGGTGTGGCAAGAGGCGGGTCCAAAAGGAAGGGGTGATGTGTCGGGACTGCCGGCGGGCGGCGGAGAAGGCGGCGCAAGAGCAACGGGAGGTTGAGACAAAGGCGGAGTTACATCTCGCAAAGGACAGGCGGGAAGCGGCGTTGGCATGGCGAGAAAAGCATGGCGAGCCGACAAGGGAAACCCTTCCCAGTTATCAGGCTTTAATTGAGCGGCATCATCCGAAGGGCGAAGATGCTCGGCGGGTCCTTGTTGACGCGGGAGTGGCGGATTTCGGAGATAACGGAGACGGTTCAACTGATGGAAAAACAGGAGGTTAAAAAGTAATGGCGGGGACAGAATTTTCAGGGAACGCACAATGCAGGCGGGCAACAACAACAAACAGCGGGCAGACGATTACACAGGTCTGGTCTGTGTTCAACGGGGACCCCTTACAGGCGATAGATGACCTTGATGTGCCGAACCGTGGGGATCAGCATCCGACCGTGCCCGGCCTTTATGTTACAGGGCTGGACGCCTTTCGAGAAGGCGCAGACTTGTGCAGGGTAACGGTAACGTACTCGCGGGAAGGGTATGACCGGGGGGAGCTTGAACAAGAGGAAATTGAGTATGTGATGGGGACGCGGCAAGAGAAAATCCTGATTGACTTGAACGGGAAAGATTTGAGCAAATTCAATGACGGCGAAGGCCTTGTGAGGCTCCGGCCTCTAAGCTGTTTGAAGGTTACGAAATACGAGAGCTTTCTTGATATAGTCGGGATCAACAGTTTTCTCGGCAAAGTCAACGCGACACAGTTTGCAGGCTATGATGGTGATCTTAAAATTGGCGGCCCGTGGATGTATCTTGGGGCAAGTGTCCGGCGAGTTGGGAAAGAGAAGACTCAGTATCAGCATCATTTCGAGTTCGCAGACGGCGAAAAACTACACCATCAAGAACAACGCCCGAAGATGGTGGACAAGACAGATACAGACCCAATAACAGGGACAGAGACAACAACGAAAGTGCCTGCGAAAGACGCGCAAGGAAACATCATTTTCGACGTTTATATCACACATGCGCCGGTGTGCTTCGGCGGGCTGCGCTTGTCGGGTGTTTGATAGAAAGAGCAACAACAACAAAGGCGGAGGTTAGGCGATGTGGAACGAAGACATTGAAAAGCGATTGATCAGAAGTATCGAGAGGAAATTGCGAAACGAGATCGAGGAGAAACAGTTTTTGGAACAGTACAACGCAGAGCCGGCGGAGAAGGCAACGGCGGTTCGGGAAGATCGGGATCCTTTGCTTGATGCCGCTGGGCAGAGTACGGACCCGCTGACGGTGGCAATGGAGCCGGTCAACGGTGCATCTGAGCCGTTGTTCGGGGCTGACCAGGAGGAGCACACGCCAGAGGCCTTCGATGCCGCTAAAATGTTGGAGTCGGCCAAGTTGCCTTTGGCTGTCCGGACTGCCTTTTTTGTGCGGCAAGTCATGGATGCAGAGAGTCGGGAAGCGGTCGAGGCGCTACTCGAGGACCGGCTGGCGATGGTAGACAGGGTTGAGGCAAAGTACCGCGAGCCTGACGCAGAGATTGCCAAGCTACAAGAGGCTGCGATTGCGGCTATCACCGGGGTTGCTGCAAGGGTTTCCGGCGATGTTCAGACCGAAGTGGCGGCGGCGATCAATTCACTTACGCACGGATAAATGATGATGACGATAGTGGCGGAGCAAGATTCTGTCGAGGTTACCTCGGGCGTCGGGCGCGGTGCGGGTTCGGCCACGCGCGATGCTTTTAACCCTCAAGCGACAGGCCGAGCCGGTGAAGATTCCGGGGCAAAAGCAAATCCATACCCTTTTCCCCCACCTCTTCTTCCACCGGCGAAGTCTGGTCGAAAAGTTTCATCTCATTTCGGCGGCCTTGCTCCGCCTCCATATTTTCACGGCTTGTCAGTTGCCCAGCGGCATAATGAGGATGTCGAGATTTTGCTGAAACGATTCAAGCGACTAACCCAACGGTCGGGGATGCTCCGCGAATTGCGCCGCAGAAGGTTTTTTATTCCAAAGTCAGAAAAGAGAGCTGAGAAGAAACGACGAAGGTTGGCGAGGGCCAACACAGAGGAAATGACATGAGTTTTTTGAGACTCAAAGTAGATGTGCGATGCGCGCAAGCGCACGGGCAGTTGATAAGCGGGTTGGAAACTACGCAACTACACTCGCCAAGTTTTGGCAGCACGATGACGATCAAGGCGGCCACACAGTCGGGCAAGCAAAAGAAAAAGAAGGGCAAGGCGGCCAAGCTAACCGAGCTGGTGTGTATTGTGAACGCCGAGCATCGGCTACAGATTGACCCTGCTGCCGTTGACGCGGCGGTACGGCGCGAGTGGCTACGGGCGGTCAAAGTACCTTCGGTTATCACCAGGACATCGCCGATGACTTTCGAGCTTTCCCCGATATGTGTTGGTGCAGATTCACTCGACGAGCACAAACATATTCCAACCACGATGACGGCGGAAAGCAGGATTGTCGATCAGGAAAAGGTTGCCTGGCGGCGCTTCAAGTGCCGCTGTGGTGCATCCGTGCGATTCTCGGAGACGGAGCTTCTTCGCCGGCTTCGGCACTCGTTGGAAACGATTGTCGGGGCACCGGTGCAGATCGAAATTGACTCGGTCGGTTACCAGTTGGCTCAAGACGAAACGGGGAACTGGAAGAGGTTGAAAGCAACAGAGTACGCAAAGGACGACGTTGTCGAGATGCCGGTCGAGGTCGCGGCGACAGCGTGAAAACAAAAGGGGATTTCAGGAATGAAGGATAAACCGAAAAGGACAAAAACGGGTCAGTTCGCTCCGGGGACCACTGGCAACCCCGCAGGCCGTCCGAAGGGTGCTTTGAATCATTATTCGCGGCTCAAGGATGCCGTCATGGAGGCTTTCGAGGGGGCTGGGGGGACGGAGTATTTACAGCGGATCGCTGATGATGACCCCCGGACTTTCCTTGCACTTCTGGGAAGGTTACTCCCCAGGGGTTTCGCGGACTCAGTCTCGATGGATTCAGTTCACGAATTACTGGCATCGGTCGAGCAGGCAGTCAAACGAAGCGTCCAGGATCCCGAAGAGCGAGAAGTTGTTCTGCTGGAAGTCAAGGTGTTAGCCGATGCCGTCAGCGCATCATCCGGCACGGGTGGCGTCTCAGAAGTCCGGCATGTGATCGAATTCGTTGAGGCAAAGGTTCCGGCAGAGGACACAGGTGGCGATAACGGCGGGGATCGCCGGTTCTGAGGGTGTTGACCCTCCTGCGGGGAGTTCGCTCGGCAGAGGGGCAATGGCATTGAGAGAACCGCCACAGAACGGATATTGAGGGCAGATGACATGATACCACAAGGGGATTTGGCAAAGGACATTCGGGACGTGTTGGCATCGATCGCAAAAGAAGCTATCGGTCGAGAGCCGGGGGTTTCGATCGAGGTCTTCGATGCTGGCGGACGTGTTCGCATTAACACGAACGATGATGAATACGACTCGGTGATCCGGCGGGGCAGAGACGAGGACCAGGGCGACGTTGAACGGCTTGTCGAGGATGCTGAAAATGGACTGTAACACCCGAAACAGCAAAGTTGTCCTATCCCGAAGCAAAAACCGTTCCAGAATCGCTCCTAACGCACGATCTCCAAAAACCCGCTATGCTGACCCTCTGGCTTGGGGGGTGTCAAGGCTTGGGGCACTGGCGGCGGAGCATCGGGCCCTCCACAGTGGGCATCGCAGAGCAATTGAGGACTTGATGAGATGATACCGACGTTGTTGACATATCCCGAAGTGGCGAAGGTGCTGCGGATAAGTGTCAACGCAGTCAAGCGGCTTGTCGAGTCCGAGCGGCTGCAAGCGGTAAGATATCCCGGCATTGCCGACAATCGGGCCATGAAGGTCGTCATTCTGGAGTCCGAGATTCTGGACTTTCTCGAACGCAACCAGACCGGAAAATAAGATGGTCGGTGCCACAGTGGCGGCCAGTGGGCAAAGGGCAGTTTCATAAGCTACGGAGCGATAGTGAGATAGGGAAACTGGAAAAAGAATCAACACTTCACTGGCGGCTTGTTTTCTCGCCGTTGCGATCCTTGCTGGCCGGCCGGCTGCCAGCCGGGCCAAAGGCAAGCAGGAAGACGCGGCCGTAACGAACAGGGCCAGAATTCAGGCGTACGAAGAGAACCGCGTTACTGGCAGTACAAGGGCAAGCCCGTGCTGCTACTATCACCGGCAGGTCCAGATCCTCAGGGACGGAGATGCGGTACGCCGGGGTGTGATCAACGCAGTGAACTGGATAAAGGCCAGCGGATTCACAAATGTTGTTGTGGAGATTGCCAACGAGTTCGGGCACAGCGGTTTTGACCATCGTCTGTTGAAGAGTCCCGAGGGGATTGCGGAGCTGATACGCCTTGCAAAGCGGACCGCACCGGATTTACTGGTTTCCGCCAGCGGCTACCGTGACGGCCGCCTTGCCGAGCAGGTCGCTCGGGCGAGCGATTTCCTCCTGATTCACTTCAACGGAACCCTTCTGGATGCCATCCCCAGGCGCATTGCGGCCTTGAAGCGGTTCGGAAAACCTATCGTGTGCAATGAGGATGCGAAGGTCGGCGTGCAGGGCGCGAAATCAGCCGAGTTATGCGTTGCCAACGGCGCCTCTTGGGGGCTGATGGCGGACGAGATCAATCAACACTTCCCCTTCGCCTTCAGGGGAGCGGCGGACGACTCGCTTGTGTATACGAAGTTGAAGGAAATCACCGCACCGTGAAGAAATAGTTGTGCAGGTGAGCGCCTCAGAAAAGGCATAAGCAAAAAGCTGTCGCTCCGGCTAATGACCCCAGTGACCGCCGACTATCACCACCCTTCTTGCGACAAGAACCGGAGGGCTCGGCATACACCGTGCCCCTCCCACGAGTAGGTAGTGCTACTGGGGCGCATTTGGCCCGTGACACACAAGGAAGGCGGGCACTGGCTGTTACCACAAGATAAGGAAATCAGGCCACACCTCCGTCGTGAGGAGCACGAAGTCTTACACGAAAAGGAGTGTCTTCTAACCGGTAAAATCTATTCCCATGCTCTTGCGCAAAGTCTGTGTTTGTAATTGGCTGCAATTTCGCTGATTACAAACAGCTGAGGGCTGTTTTCGCCATTGTACTCGACCACAGCCGCGGAACCTACCCCGCCGACCGCACCCTTGATCGTCCGATTGGCACTTTTCGAATTCAGGCGCCGCATAATTTCCTTTTTGGCCTTTTCGAAAGAGTGCGCAGCGTAAAACGCGTTTCTCGGCGTTCCGGGAGAGTTGTCGAGTTTACGAGCGTTTCTTACCTTTCGTTAAGAGTACACACACATAGAAGCGAAAGCAGGCGATCTTCCTCTGTAGAAAGGCTATCACGGGGAACCGCGTGGCCATGTTCGGGAAGAGGAGCAACAAAGCTCGAACGGGCACGCTGAGGGACTGCCCGCAGCCAAGTTCTTGTTCTCGCCTGCGGTATCCGGCGCGTTACAACGTCCAGCCCTGGCGATACTCGCGACGAACGTAGCGATCGGCCTCCGGGCAGTTCGTCGCCTTAAGATTCTTCGCGTCCCACTCAAGCTTCTGACCAACGCGGAAGGCGACCGTGCCCAGCAGATTATGTTCGATGAGCTTGCCGGAATAATCGAAGTTGCACAGCGTCGGCGAGCCGGTCTTGCAGCCCAGAATCCACTCTTTCCAATGACCGGGCGACGGCGGAATCCATGCTTCAGGCAGCTTGAAGTCCTTGAAATCGGCCTCCGGCAGCAATATACGCCGGCCATAGTCCGCCAGAAGCATTCCCTTGTCCCCGACAAAAAGGGCTCCAATACCCCACTCTTTGAGGTCATGGCCTGGCGGTGACTTCGGTCGCTGGATGCCGTCGTACCAGTGCACTTTGAGGGGTGGCATATCGCCGCGTGCCGGGTGCTCCCAATGAACGATCAGCCAGTGGGGATAACTCTCGGCGCTCAAGTGAGACCCCTCTGCCGTGACCGTCAAGGGATCCCGCAGTTTCAGCGCCCAAAACGGCAGGTCGATCAAATGACTTCCCATGTCTCCCAGACATCCGTTGCCGAAGTCCCATCTCTGCTCCCAGGTCATGCACCCCGGCAGGTAGCTGGAATGGTAGAGGCGCCAGGGCGCCGGTCCCAGCCATAGGTCCCAGTGCAGATGCTCGGGGACCGGTTGCTCTTCCTTTGGTCGTTCAGGGCTGGGTCCTTTCCTGCCGCACCATACGTGCACCTCACGGACCGGTCCGATGGCCCCGGACTGGACCAGTTCTACTACTCGCCGATAGTTATCTCCGGCGTGGATTTGCGTACCCATCTGAGTTGATACCTTGCACTTGAGGTACGTTTTCTGCATCACCCGGGCTTCATGCACGGAGTGAGCAAGGGGCTTCTCGCAATATACGTGCATGCCGCGCTTCATGGCCATCACGCTGGCCGGGGCGTGAGTGTGATCGGTCGTACTGACCATTACCGCGTCGATGTCCTTTTGCTCGAGCATCTTCCGCCAGTCGTTGTAAGTCTTCGCCTCGGGGAAGCGCTTTGCAGCGACGCGTAGGTAGTTGTCATTGATGTCGCACAGGGCGACGATGTTCTCGTTTCTGACCCTGTCCGTATTGGCCCGTCCCCGGCCGCCCACGCCGATGATCCCGATGTTGAGCTTCTCACTGGGTGACTTGCTGTCAGCCCAAAGCCCGCGGCGGGCCGCCCACAACCCGACGCCTGCCAGGGCCGTCTTTCGCAGCATTTCACGACGACTGAGTCGGATTGTCATTGTCCTATCCTCCTATACTGAATGACTCATTCGATTTCTCGTTTGGAGGCGACCGCCGGGGCTGACTTGCCGGCCAGCCGGGCGGCGGATACCTCCGCCTGGCGAAGCAAGCGCCTCGCCTGATCCACTCCCATGCCCGTTAGGACCAGATAGGTTCGGCCGCCAACCCGAACGACTGCTCTGCCATGCTCAGCTCGCACAGGCAGCCGTGTGCCAAACGGTCTCATCAGCGTCAACCGATCGGGTGCCGTGGGCAACAGCAGGTCTGCTTCACCCTTCACGGCCCAGACCAGAACATAGGAGTCGTTCGGACGCCCCTCGCGTCGAAAACTGTATGCCTTGAAGAAGCCGTCGCCCACGCAGGGAATTTCGTGAATAGGAACCAACTCATGGTCCCCGCGTTCGTTGATGAACAGGTGATGCTCCTGATCGGTGAACTTGGTCTTCCGCCACGTATCTATCCAGGACTTGGTCATCACCGCATCCCAGACCTTGACAAACTGGTGCTCCTTCGGGTCGAGGGTATTGAGCATCTCCAGCTGGGCGTTGGTGAGCTCGTTGTTGATCCGAGCATTTTCCCATATCTTGATGACGTCCAAACAGTCCTCTCTGCGGGGGTGGGCTGCCGCCTGCGAGGGGCTGGTTCGAATGGAAAAGGGGCAATCCCACGCTGCGGCACGGCTGAGCACGTATTCCAGCATGTCCGGTCCGATGTAATCGTACAGCCCGAAGATCCATCCGAACTCAATGCGTGTGAAATCTAAGGCTCTCACGGGCGCCGTGCGGCAGGAGACGTTATAACAGAAGCTCTTTACATGCGTGGACGCCACATCGTAGGCATTGCTTCGGCTCATCATGTGCCAACTGAAGTGGCTGTTCATCGCTGCTTCGCAAATCGGGGGCTTAGTGTGAAAATGGCGGAAGACGCGGTGCTGGGCATTGGCGACGTTGTACCAGAACGGTGCGTGGACGTCCTCGGCCCCGTCGAAGTAAACCATGTCGTAGGGACCTGTGTGTTTGAAGACCTCGCCGATTCGCCGCCCGACCTCGTCCTGTATGTCCGTGTTTTGGTCAAATCGGATGAAGATGTGCCAGTCGTCCACGTCCAGAAGTTCCACCGTGTTGCCCGCTAGGTGAATACTTGGAGTGGTTTTCAAATGGCCGCGCTCGCACCCCGTGAATTGGAAAGGCGGCTCGGCCGTATAAGCCGTGTAAGCGATCAATTCTTTGCCGGCCTTCAGGACTCGCCTGCCGTCGTCGAGGATGCAGCCGTCTGGGTTCTCACTAACTGGAATCGCGCTAGAAATGCTGTCTATGTCTGCGGCAAACGTGAAGGTCTGGATCTTGTGCAACCGCTCATCCGGCACCGGGGTCACGTAGGGGTCGTTCTTGTGGGCTTTGCTATGGTGGATGTGCAATCCCAACTTGAGTCCCGCGCCGCGGATGGCGTCGGCCACTTTCTTCAGGTCGGGCATCCCGTCCGGGTATTGCGAGTTCCACAAAAAGTGCCCTGCGCCTTGGCTGAAGGCGTTGTAGGAGAACAGGATCATGCGGAATCCGCCCCGCTTCGCGAGTTTAATGTATTCGCCAACGTTGTCGGGGGTCGGGCGGCCCCAGAGGTACGAGTACTTCTGGATTGGTGAACGGCGGTGGCGGGCGCCAGCAGGCATGTTGAAATCGCGCTCCACAATTTCCATCACATCGAGGAACCTGTTCTTCGGGTCATGGCAGCCAAAGAGCACCGCGGTGGCTCCCTCCAGGGCGACCTCCTTCTCGGCAATCGCTCTCATCTCTACATACTTCTCGTGCTGGTTCATCCCGGCATTCGTCTTGATGTTGCCGGCGCACAGACAGATGCCGAAACCGTCGTCATACGCCACATTGATCCACGTGCCGAGATAAGGCAGTTTCCTAGCTCTGAGCTGGAGCAGATCGATGCGGTCGATAGGGCCGCCCTCCAGCGCCCGCAACTTCAGCTTGAGGTAATCCCGGCCTGCCTTCACCTCATACGTTGCCTTGACGTTCGCCTGAGCGAATTCCACCGTGAGGATGTCCCGAGCCTGCGTTACCCGAGACACGGGAAACGATTGTCCGCCCCGGTAAACGGGAGCCTGGTTCTCGAGAAAGTCCACGTGCGATGTGGGAAACGATCATCCACCACGGTAGACCATGGCGACCAATCCCGGTTCGGAAGTCCACCCATACTCCATGCCGGAGGGCTTGGCTGCAAGGCTTCTCAGGATGCCGTCCTCACCAATCACCAGCCGCAAGCTCCCCGTCTCCAAAATCACCTCTGCCACTGCCGCATGGTGGAAGGCCACCGCCAGAAACAAGCCGAACCGTGCTACCGCATGTCTGGTCCTCATGGTCGAATCTCCTTCACGTCGTGCCCACAAGGTGAAAACCCTGGCCCGATTCCATTTATTCCTTTCCACCCACGAAACTTCTAACGCTGCCCGTTATCCCTGCTCGCGATTCCTCTCCGGAGGAAATCTGAAGCCATCATGCTGCACGCGTCATTTCAACTTCACTTCATCCCAGGGGCCCTGCCATTCGCATGGGCGACCGAGCGTCCAATAGATCCGCAATTCGTCACCGGATACGGCAATCTTGGCATCTGCCGTGCCGCCACTCCAAGCTTCCGGGTGACCCCCGCGATGCGGGCACGTCACATCGCCCTTGAACTGAAGCGGTATCTCTCCCTCCCTGGATTCGATCAGGTGCCCCTGTCGGTCTCGCTGATGGTGACCGCACAGCAATTGCATCGCCAATTGTCGGTCAATCTGTCCGTAGTGATGGCGGATGTCACCCATCAGCGTCCAGAAGCGCTTCGCACTGCCGGCTGACGTTTTCTCGTTGCCGAAGCGAGTCATAGGTACCTCTGTCCGCTGGTTCTTCTCATCGAAGCTGTAGTTGCAGTAGTTGTGGTTGGTCATGACGAGGTAATTGCCAATTTCACCGAGGTCGCCGGGGCGTCGGATCGCATAGCGATGCGCGCTGGTCTCCACCACGACGCAGCGACTGCGATCCGAGACAAGGAAATTCCAGGTCCCTGTTCGCAGGAGGCTTTTCCGGCCGGTCCTGGAACGATACTCGGGCGTTCCTTTGGTGATCATCTCAATCGCTTCGTCCACCGTATCAGCATAGGCAGCCACATGGAGAAACAACAGAAACCACGACACTCCGAAGGCGTTTGCATCGTATTTGGCATGTTGATTGCCTCCCGCATTCAGGATGAGTGAAACGCCCTTGTCATTGACCACCTGGCACCCGGCACCCGCACCGCCTGACGTGAGTACCCAAAACGCGTTTCCATCGTTCGGCTTTCCAACATAGACGATCTGGTAGCATTTTGTATTGAACGGAGTATGACGGTTGTGGGCGGCAATCATCTCGTCGTGTTTGTTGGGCCCCTTCCCGATCGTCACAAAGGCGCAACAACCCCGCCAAGGCGGGGTGGGGTGCCGCCACGACCAGGCATCGAAGATGTTCGTGTTCAGAATCTTTTGATAACGACTCCTTGCTTCCGCATAGGGAGACTTGTCGAGCTCTTTCGCGGCTCCTTCCGCAAGGCCCTTCATAAACTCAATAAGATCGGGATTCAGCGCCGCTATCTGGGCTTCATAAAGGGGCAGTGCTTTCATAGTGTTCTCAAGCCCGTACTTTTCCGTATGTTCCTTCCACCAAACGTCGGACACCCGGCGCACGAGGTCGCCGGCCTTTGTGCCGATCTGATGACCGATTTCATACCAGGATCCCTCCAATACCCCCAGGAAGCGGGCTCGTGGCTCAAACGGGGGATGTCCTGGCGACACCTCGTAATGCTTCGCATAAGGATTGCCGACCGGACCCTTGCGGTACTCATGGCCGCCGGGGAGTTTCGCCGTTGGCGTTGTCTCGGACGGGACACCGGACACTGTGTTCTTCAGTTCTCCCGCCGAGGTGACCTGTAGACAGTTCGCGAACAGCCCATAACAGCAAATAAGAAGTAGTGCGTTCCGGACAACGCTTGACCTTGGATCACCGTCATAGCCCATTGTCATCTCCTATGCCCAATTTACCGCCGGACGCTTTGATTGAGCCGGAACCAACGGATTGGTTCGCACGGAGTCGCTCCACTGCTTCACCCTGCCGTTATGGTTCGTTCAACTTGACACGTCTGTTTGCAAGACTGCTCCGCATTGATTCCCCTCCAGCCCGTCTTTTGTCCCTTTTCCGGCATCGCAATTCAAGGCTTTTCGCACACCGCCCATTCCCAGTAAGTATTTGCAGGCCAGGCCATTGGTTATTTGACCCTATCGCGCCGTCTATGAAAGCGGGTGTCAAGGGCTTTTTTCAGACTTCATTCATTATATGATTCCTCTCCATTCCTACACGAGATCCATGTGAGGATGAGCCGCTTAGCGGACGTATCTTCCAACTC
>JABMQX010000124.1 GCA_013203085.1 bacterium
GATGGTCGGACGAGAATTTCGGTTGGGGACTCTGTCTATGTACATGGTAACAATTATGGGGATATTATCTGCGATGTCAAGTATTATTTTATCAATACATGGGTACATATTTCCGGTTATCACCAGCCCTATCCCCTTGAACTCACACAGCTTACAACGAAAATCAGGCGTTTTTTCCGGGGAACTTCGGTCTAACGTAAAGATCATGACGAAATCCCACCACCACACCCATGTAAAAGCTTCGGGAGCAGCAGGGCCACAAGAGAAAATGTCCAAGGGAAGGGCGAAAGGCTGGGATAAATGACGTCCGTTTGAACGATCACTACCGGACTCGCCGGATGCGTAAGGCAAGACGCGCGTGACATCCGTCTATGCCACGGACTATGATGATGTCCTTCTTTCGCCCCCTCACTTCAATCTGGTGGCTGAGAGCCGGTCTTCTTGCCTTTGACCGCCTTCCTCGTTCTTTTGAATTTCACGCGCCGTACTATTGCCAAGGCGCACGATTTTCTTCTATGCCCATGTTTAGTCCCTTAACCCAAGTACTTCCGGGCGACGATTGCGGAGCAATACTGACTTTGATTGAGGACATTGTTCATCTCCGCCGCAGAACGTTCCGTGACACGTCTTCTCCCGGATGTCAACCCGTGCGATCCACAAGTGCTCAACACGGTTACGGTTTCCAGGAGCGGACACAAAGCCGGTGGATTTTCGCCAGGACTACGAGCCATTTTTCTGATAGACTGGTGATGGACTTTCACAGAAAAAGGGCTGGCGCGGGGGCGCGTCTTGTTATAGTCAGGGCACGGTCGCCTTTGGGCGGAAGATCTCTCAAAGAGAAGAGAACCACAGAGAATGGCAACCTACGACTTCAGGGGCGGTTCTGCGAAAGCGAAACGCGAGGCTGCTGTGATCGCGTGCCTTGCGTTCATTCTGCTGGCGGGTGTAGGTTATGCGGAGGATGCGCGTCTGCACCAGGCGAAAAACACCTGGGTCAAGCGCAGTCCCGGGGCGGACACACCTCCCTCACCACGCCTCGGCTATGAAGGGGCCTGCGTGTGGGACAACCTACATCACCTCTTGATTCGCTACGGCGGGCACAATCAGGGCGGAGGTGGCGAACAAGGTTCGGAGGTATGGACGTTCGATCCGACTACGGCGAAATGGGACCTAAAACAACCGAACACTTCCCCGCCAGGTGTCTGTTGCGCCCAGCAGAACGTGTTTGACCCGATCCGCGGGCGGTACGTTCGCTTCCCTGCGTTCAGCGGCAACCATGGTTGGCAGTGGTGGCGTGAGATCTATCTCAACGACTCCACCGTTTGGGTCTATGACCTGGAGACAAACTCCTGGCGGAACCTGCGTCCATCGCCTGCTCCACATGTCTCGCCCTTGCGCTGTGCGTCGTGGGACAGCGATGCTCAGGTCATCGTGCTGTTCGGAGGCGAAGGAAACCGCGAGGGCACGGTGGTCTATGACCCATACGCCAACACCTGGACCAAAATGGCCCCGCCCATGCAGCCGCCCTTTCGAAGCGCCGGAAACGTGGTCTACGACGCTGCACGAAAACGTCACGTTCTTTTCGGCTCACAATTCACTGACGACCCACATGTGTGGGCCTACGATCTGCGAAAGAACAAATGGAGAGATTTGCGCCCGGACAGTCTGCCGCCGACGAACCGGAACGATGCCGTATTAGCGTACGATTCGCTCAATCAAGTCGTCATCGCAGTCGTGAAGGTCACGCAGGGGGAAGGAGAAAAGGCAAAACATCGGCTGGAAACATGGTCCTTCAGCGCGGGCAAGAACAAGTGGACGAAGATGAATCCGCCGCAGGAGCCTGGCCCCGGCGGAAACAGGACGAGGGTCTTGGCTTTTGCCCCCGAGTTGGGATTGACCCTTCTGGAAAACTGCACGCATCCTCCGCACGCACCGCGCGAGCAGCAGATCTGGACATACCGTTTTGCGAACCCAAGGCCTGGGCCGAGCCTGCACCCTGAGCCGCCATCCGATGTCAGGGTGACAACGTTCCCAGAAGGGGCCGTATTGCGATGGAAGGCGAGTCCGCCGCCCGCCGTTTCGTCGTATGAAATCTATCGAGGCACCGGGGAGCGCCCGTGGTCGGTGGACTATCAAAGGATTGGCGCCGTGGATGCCAGTCAAACGGTCTACCGGGATAGCGGGCTGAAACGGGGCACCATTTACTTCTATAAGATTCGCGCCAGCCGGGACGGACAGCTCAGTGCGGAAAGCGTCAAGGTCCGCACGCAGCCAGCTATCGTCGAAGATGCTGCGGTCTCAGTGCTTTCAGAATGGCAAGTTGAGCTGCATTGGGCGCCGCCGCAACGAGACGATGTTGTTGGCTATTTCGTGGAGCGAGCCCTGGTTGAGGTGTGGAGCGAAGACCAACTCAAACGCCTGAAGAGTCGGTTGCGACCGATGGCACAGCCTGCGGTGGGCGCCATTCGGCGAATCGGCCGATTCACGCGGCTCACGCCTGAACCAGGCAAGGGATCGAAGTTTGTGGACGCGATCAACCTGACTTCGTTGCGAGATATCCAAGAGACCCCGATCTGGGAAAGCCGGCTGTCACGCGAACACCTTGACCCGGAGGGGAAGAGTTATCGCTTCGCAGTATTTGCCTACAGGATTCGTGCAGTGAATTCCCTCGGCGTGGAAAGTGGACCGTCACCCTTTTTCCTGACGATTCCATCTGCTCCCCAGTGGGTTTTCTCTAAAGAAGAGGGGACAACCTGTCACCTGAAGTGGGCAAGGAATCCAGAAAAGAATTTAGAGGGCTATCGGATCTATCGCCTCGATGGACGCTGGGACTCCGACCCGATTTCGCGGCTGACAGAGAAGCCGATCAGCGCATTGACGTTCAGCGACGAAACGGCGAGGAAGAAGACACGACGCTACTGCGTCGTCGCCGTGGATGTTCTGGGGCAAGAAGGGCTGCCCTCCGCTCCGGTTTGGTACAACCGCGAGTGGAAACGATTCTACGAGCCTTTCATTGCGGAATGGCATCAATAGTCCGTTCCCGAGGGCCTTTCCTGGGCGTATTCGAACCACCGGAGAAAGTGCAATGGTCCACCGGATGAGATGCTTTAACATAATTTTCGCGACAGTCCTCCTTCCGGGCATCGCCCCCGCGCTGGAGATTCCATTGACCGTTCAAGAGCCCGTCGGCGTCGTCCGCCAGAATGCGCCTGTGACGAGCGGAGTATGCCTGCCGCGAGGTGCTTTTCCTTCCAATCAGTGCTTTAGCCTATTCGATGGCGATATGGAAATACCCTTGCAGACTACGCCGCTTGTCGTTGAGAAGGATGGAACAGTTCGATGGATTCTGCTCGATTTTCAGCTCACCATCGGTGAAAAAGAGGTCCGGTCGCTGACGTTGAGGTCGGAGCCTGGGAATGCAAGGCCGACTGCGGTAATACGAGTTGCCGAGACCGGCGATGCCGTCACCGTCAACACGGGGCCCCTCAGTTTCACGGTGAGTAAGACAAAACCGTTCGCATTGTTTGACTGGGTACAGGTTCGAGGGAAGCGTGTCGTTACTGGAAGGAATGTGGAGTTTGTCGAGGCCAGGACAGGCGTTCGGTACGCCGCTGGTAAGCCAGCGAAAGTCTGTTTTGAATATCGCGGACCCTTGCGGGTGACATTGCGCGTGGAAGGTGTCTACCAGCCGGATTCTCGATCGAGCTCAAGAGACACCGGTGATTGCCGACTACGATACATTACACGTATCACTGCCTGGGCAGGACGTACGGACCTTCGGATACACCACATTCTGGCAAACTCGAATGAGGAACAGGCCTATCATGCTAATGTGAAGAGAGCCAGCCTCAGCTTTCGACACACGCTCGGGCCAGACGCAGAGGCGCTCGCCGGAGGGGGGGACGTGTTGGCAAGATTAGGTGACGCGGCGCCCCTTTGGCTTCACCAGGGCAAGCTCAATCGCTATTACCGGTCACCGATAGCTGACGCGGCGAAGGCCGGGGTCGGTGCCCGAACGTTGTGGGCTGGGGCGGACTGCGGTGGCTGGATAGCGGTGCGGAAAGGGACGTCGTGTCTGCTCGTGTGCGATCGGCATTTTGTCGGCGACCCGCCGCGAAAGCTTTTGGCCGAGATGAACCTCGTTTCCATCGAGTATATCAGCGACAAATTCACGGGCGGGCGCGGGGAGCCTTTCGCCAGCGACCATTTCTGGCTGTACGACTTATCGCACAAGGTTGTGGATGTCTGGGTTGATTTCGCGGCATCGGGTGACCCTGACCGGTATGCACGTGCGGCGCGAGGACAGTTAATGGCTTTTGCGCCAGCCGAGTGGTACTCGTACTGTGACGCGTTTGGCGTCGGTCCCTTCGGCACACTGGAAGACGAGAAAAAGGTTTACCAGAAATGGGGTTGGAGGTTCACAGACCGGCAGTTGCCGAGAAGCCCGCCGGCCCCTCGCGCCTTCGTACGTTGGGAAGATAATCACTACGAATCTGAAGCTGATAGCGCCGAAGCACTCCTGTTGATGGCAATTCGCACCGGGCAACGAGGCTTTTTCGACTGGGGTGAAGCCTGGGCGAGGTATCACGCTTGCCTTCACGCGTGGCGGACGGACGGCTGGGTATATGACGACGGAGCCATCTGGTTTCCCCAAGGCGGCCCGCTCGGCACGAAACCAAGGAGGAAGCCAGCGAACATTTCCTACGAGAAATGGGAGAAGGGGACGGGCGACGATAAAGAACTGTGGCACCTCGTCCAGGGGAAGTCCTGCTATTGCCACTTCTATGGCGCGGGGTTGGTGGATTATTTCTTACTCACCGGGGAACGCGATGCTCTGGAAGCCACCATAGACCTTGTCGAGCAGAAAAACTCTGAATTCCGTAAACATCGTCAATTCTCGCCTGGCGAAAGCACGATCCGCAGCACGCGAGGTTTCGGACGTGGCTTTTACGTCATCACCCACCTACTGGAGGCTGTGCCGCTCAATGATTTCGTCACCGACCTGGCACGATTGTGCCGCAATGTGTTGTGGCAGTGCCCCGATCTCGACGAACGGGGTTTCGCCCCGTGCCATATCGGTTCCGGCTTCGGGGGCTTCGATCCAGAAAAGAACGTTCCTCCGGAGATGAAGCGATTCATGGACGAGCGCGGAACTATCATTGATGAGAAGGGCTGGTTGACGGACAGGGTCGGGAACAGATGGCCCGTGGTGTGCCTCGGAGGGACCTGGCAGCATACATATGTTCAGGCTGCCGCAGAGCGGTACTCGCGACTCTTCGATGACGAGGATATGGCGGATTTTTCTATCGCCTTCGGTCAGTTCGCAGCGAAATTTCTCCTCAGCGAGAAGTGCAAGCAGACGCATTACTACGCCTACATGGACGTGCCGCTGAAAGGCGGAGCCTGGGACCCATGGAAGTTTCAGCCGGAGCACACAGTTACGGAGGATGGCGAAGGCTGCATCCACAGCGGTTGGTACACGCGTTTCTTCCCGGACGCGATGGCAAAGGCTTATTCGTTCACCGGTGACTTCCGCTTGCTCGTCCGCGCACGAGACTTCTGGCATTACGGGAGCAAGCGTGGTTACCGCACAAAACATCTTTCAACGGGTTGGGATGCTGTCGGCAGGTTTGCTTATCACATCCCCCCGAAGGATGACACGGTTCTTTCCACAAGCCGTATGCTTTATGAGTGGGCGCATCCACGTCGTGATAACTCTCCGCCAAGGCCGATAACCGACTTGACTGTTATGGCCCTGACCGATCGTGATGCGCTCATCTCCTTCACGTCGCCCGCTGATGTCGGCCAGGGCAAAGTCGCCCGCTATCAAGCTAAATGTGCTGAACTCCCGATCGTTGACTACGATGCGTACGACTTTGCCCGCGATGATCGTCTGAAGCGCAATTTCTGGCGTGGGGCAAACCTGAAAGGCGAACCCGCTCCTGCCTTGCCGGGCGAGAGGGAACAATTTAAGGTCACGGGAGTGCCGGCAGCGAAACAGCTTTACTTCGTCGTGGTGAGCTATGATGACTCCAACAACCGCAGCGCGCTGTCGAATCTTGTGCGAGCGCAGAGGATCATGAGATGAAAGTGTCCCGAGCTGCCTCGGTCAACTGGCATCGC
>JABMQX010000125.1 GCA_013203085.1 bacterium
ATCTCTTTCCTTGCAAAGAGACAACATTATACTTGATGTCCGGCAAACATATCGCGCCGTGGTACGGGCCAGGAACAGCGTCCAGATTGACAGGACGAGCGTTGATCTCGCTGCAAGAAGGGTGGATAATACAAGAACAAGACTGGAAGCTGCAAGAGCCGAGACCCGGGACGTTCTATTGGCCACACGGTCCCTTTTGACCACTAAGAACCAGCTAACCAGGGCACTGGTGGCGCATGAGATGGCGAGACTGGAGTTGTGGCTGAGCACGGAAGAGCTTCGAGTTGACGAAAAAGGAATGTGGGCCGAAGTAGAACAGCCCGCAAGAGGTGATGAAGATGTTGAAGCAAGAGAGCGATCCGAAGCAGAGGAAAAAGAACTCGCAGAATCATAAGCTGAAGAGGGGCATCCTCATCGCGGTCCCAGTGATCGCCATTGCCGTGATTGCCTGGGCGAAGTTCTCGGGCGATAGTGGCCTTGATGAGGCGGGGGGGGTTTTCAAGGTCAGAAGGGGCGACCTTCGTATCTCCGTGGCCGAACCGGGGAAGATAGAGGCGAAGAAATCGGTGGCTCTGACGTGCGACGTGGAAGGGCAAAGCACCATCATCAGCATCGTGCCCGAGGGAACGTACGTGAAGGAGGGCGACGTGCTCGTTGAGCTGGACTCTGCCGATTTGAGAGAGCGCATCGACAGCCAGGAGATCACCGTCAAGTCAGCCGAGAATGCCTCTATGAACGCAAACGAGGCGTTTGAGATCCAGGAGAACCAGAACGAGAGCGACATCAAAGCCGCGGAACTCTCACGCGACTTCGCCCAGATTGACCTCAAGAAGTACACGGGGGAAGCAGCTTACAGCAAAGCTCTTGAGGCGTACAAAAAGCAAACGAGCCAGAGCGACGGCGAAACAAAGGTCGCAGCGCTGGCACCGCACTTTGTCGCCCTGAATCCCGAAAAGGATTACGAAGACGGAGATTGGCGTCAACAGCTCTTGACAGCTCAGAATAACATAACGACGGCCAGGACCTCGCTGAAATTGGCTGAGAACAAACTCAAGGGGACAGAGAAGCTCCGAGGAAAGGATTACGTCACACGGACGGAGCTGGAGGCCGATCAATTCAGCTACGACAAAGCGAACATCACCCTTGAACAGAGAGTGGAAGCCAAAAACCTTCTCATAAAGTACGACCATCCCAAGGAGCTGGCAAAATACATTGCGGATTACGAGGAATCTGAGAAAGAACTGGGCAGATCCATCCGGAGAGCGTCCTCGCAACTGGCTCAGAAAGAGTCGGACCGGGATACAAAAGAGGCGACCTACACCAGGCAGCAAGTGAGGTTGGACAAGCTGAAGGACCAATTGAAGAAAAGCACAATCGTAGCTCCTCAACCAGGCCTCGTGATCTATTCATCGAGTAGTGGGGATAGGTTTGGCAGTGACCGTGGCCTGATCGCCGAGGGAGAGAACGTGTGGGAACGCCAGAAAATCATTCAGCTTCCAGACCTCTCGACGCTGAAAGTGGACGTCAACGTTCACGAATCTGTGAGGGACATGATTAAGCCAGGTCAGGACACGATCATCACGGTCGAGGCTCTTTCCCGTTTGATGCTCCGGGGGCATGTGGAAAAGGTGGCCATCCTGCCGGATTCCGGGCGTAACTGGATGAGCCCAGACCTTACAGTCTATTCGACCTCCATCATCATTGACGATCAGTCCGACGCTTTGAAGCCTGGAATGACCGCGAAGGCGGAGATCATCATCGCCGATCTGAAGGGCGTGTTGTATGTGCCTGTGCATGCCGTGACGGTTCGCGGCGAGCAGGAGGTCTGCTTTCTGATGAAAGGGTCCGAGAGAATCGTTACCCCCGTTGAGGTCGGCCTATCAAACGACAACTACATCGAGATAAAGTCAGGGCTCAAGAAAGGAGACAGGGTGCTGACCTACGCTCCGATCACCCTGGCGCAAGAAACACCACTCAAGAGGCCCAAGGGCGCTGAGTCTGAGAAGAAAGAAACTTCACGCCCCAGCGAAGCCTCCGGCCAGCCCAAGGCGACGGAGGCGACGGAGGAGACACCGAGGCAACTACCGGCGGAAATGCTGGAGAAAGCGAAAGCCTTCTTGCAGAATCTCACACCCGAACAGAAAAAAGAGCTGGGCATAGACGAAAACACAGACCTGGAGAAGATGACCCCCGAGCAGATGAAAAACCTCTTCCGGAAGATCATGCCGCGTCGCGGGGGCCCCAGGCCGGCTGGAGAAGGAATGACACGTGGGCCGCGAGGGGAAGGTCGGCGACCATGAAGAAGACCAGGCACGCCATCTGATTCCCCACGAAGGACAGGAGAAGGCGAAAGAAGCCCGACGGCTTCTTGAGGACGGGTTGAGGAAAATGTTGAAACAGAAAGGCGATTCCATGCAGGCAAAGAAGAGTTCTCAGAATCATAAGCTGAGGAACGGTATACTCGCCGCTGTGGCGGTGACCGTCGTGGGAGGAATTGCCTGGGCAAAGTTCTCAGGTAACAACAGCACCGATGAAGCGGAGTCGCTTTTCAAGGTCAGGAAGGGCGACCTTCAGATCTCTGTCCTGGAAGCTGGCAAGATACAGGCGCAGAAGTCTGTGAGTCTGAGGTGTGAGATGGACGGGGGTCAGGGAGGAAGTCGGGGAGGAAGTCGGGGAACAATTACCATCATCAGCATCGTTCCGGAAGGGACCTTAGCGAAAGAGGGAGACGTCTTGGTGGAGCTCGACGCTTCCTATGACAAAGACGAAATTGACAGACATCAGGTCATCGTCAATTCAGCGGAGGCGCTTTTAAGGGCCGCCGAGGAGGCGTTCGACATACAGAAGAACCAGAACGACAGCTACATTAGGGCCGCGGAGCTTTCGCGGGACTTCTCGCTGATTGACCTCAAAAAGTACACCGGGGAAGCCGCTTATGCAAAGGCCCTTGAGGCGTACAGGAGCCAGAATGGGGATCAAACAGGCGCCGGGCTTACGCCGTTCTTTGCAAACCTGAAACCGGATGACTACGTTGACGGAGATTGGCATCAACAACTCTTGACAGCTCAGAATGACATAACCACGGCCGAAACCGCTCTGAAGTTGGCTGAGAACAAACTCAAAGGGACGCAGAAGCTCAAAGCAAAGGATTACGTCACACAGACCGAGCTGGAGGCCGATCAGTTCAACTACGACAAAGCGGAAATCGCCCTTGAACAGGCAGGGGAAGAAAAAAAGCTCATCATAAAGTACGATCATCCCAAGCAGCTCGCGAGGTTTATTGCCAACTACGAGGAGGCTGAAAAGGAACTGGGGAGAGTGAGTCGCAAAGCGGCCTCGAGGCTGGCTCAAAAGCAGGTGGACCTGGACGCCCAAAAGGCCACCTGCCGCATGGAGAAAGAGAGGATGGACAGGCACAAGGACCAATTGAGCAAAGCCACGATCAAAGCGCCTCAGCCCGGACTCGTGGTCTATGCATCAAGCAGTAGGGGGGGGCATCCCCGGCACAGACGAGCGCGAATCGCCCAGGGAGAAACCGTATATCGTCGCCAACAAATCATCGAGCTTCCGGACCTCTCGAGTCTGAAAGTGCATATGAATCTCCAGGAATCCGCACGCGACATGGTCAAGCCCGGACAGCAAGCCATCATCACCTTCGAGGCGGCTCCCGACCTGACCCTCCGCGGGCATGTCGAGAAGGTGGCCCTTCTGCCAGATTCCGAGCAGAACTGGATGAATCCCGACCTCGCACTTTACCCCGCCATCATTCTCGTTGACGGGAAATCCGAAGCCATAACGCCTGGAATGACGGCGAAAGTGCAGATCATCGTAGCCGACTTGAAGGACGTGCTGTATGTGCCTGGGCAGGCCGTGACCATTCGGCGAAATCGAGACGTTTGCTACGTCGTAAAAGGGGCTAAGGAAAAGGAAACGCCCGTCGAGGTCGGCTTATCGAATAACGACTACATCCAGATAAAGTCCGGCTTGAGGGAAGGAGACAGGGTGCTCACCAACCCTCCGGTTACCCTTGCGAAAGCAACCGCTCTCAAAAAACCTGAAGTCGCCGAGTTTGAAAAGAAATGGGCTCCACGCCCGGACCAAGCCGCCGCCAGTCCAAAAAGCGAGGAAGAGAAACCAGAAAAGGTGCCTGCGGACATGGAAGAGACAGCGAAAGCTTTCTTGCAGAATCTCACGCCCGAGCAAAAAAAAGCGATGCAGGAGCGCCTGAAGGGTCTGGGCGTAACAGAGAAGATAGACTGGGACAACATGACTCCCGAGAAGATGCAACAACTCCGCCGGAAGCTTATGGACGGAGCCGGAAGACGCGGCCGAGGGCCGGAGGGAGCTGAAGGGTCGCCCCGCCGTCGAGGCCCACGCCCCGGAAGAAGGCCGCC
>JABMQX010000011.1 GCA_013203085.1 bacterium
CCCGAAGGGTGAGTTCCACGGGGGGCGGCCTTTGCTGGAATTCGCCGGGTGCCTTCCCACGAAGCAGAACAATGATGCGGTTCTCAATGCGATAACGGGACAAATGGAAAGGGCGCCGCCGGTGAGCGGAAATCATATCATCATCTTGGCCACTGTAAGTTCGGGAGAAGAAGCGAAGCGCATATCGGACATTCTTCTCGAAAGAAAGCTCATCGCTTGTGCGAGCATTGTGCAGGACGTTCGGTCTTTTTACTGGTGGAAAGGGGAAGTGGAGCATAGCAGTGAGCTTCTGCTTGTCATGAAAAGCCGGGGGGAGCTTCTCGAAGAGATCGTGCGGCTGGTCAGGGAAAACCATAGCTATGAGGTGCCGGAGGTGGTGGCGTTGCCCGTAGTCGGCGGCAACCCGGATTATCTCCGGTGGATTGAGGAGTCGGTCGAGATTCATCGGAAAGGGGATACTTCTTGAAAGTTGCCATAGATTGCATTCCGTGTATGTTCAAGCAAGCTCTGAGCGCCTCGCGCCGGTGCACGACAGACGTGGAGAAGCTGAAGAAGGTCCAATACGAGCTTATGAAGTTGATTCCTCAGGAGACATTCGAGCAATCTCCGGCGGAGATGTCCTATCATGTCCTGAGAGTCGTCAATGAGATTGTGGGGTGTGCCGACCCTTTTGCCGAGGGGAAGAGCCGAAGCAATACAGCTATGTTGGAGCTTTACCCCGACTTGAAGGAGACGGTGGAATCCTCCGCGGACAGGCTCCACACGGCGATAAAGATCGCCGCCGCGGGCAATGTTATTGATATGGGCATCCTGCAGCGCTTCGACGTGAGGGAGTCCATTGACGATATTCTGGAGAGGTCGTTCAGAATAGACCATTTCGACCTTTTGCGGAGGGACCTCATGTCCGCTGAGAGGATTCTCTATATTGCGGATAATGCGGGAGAAATCGTCGCGGACATGCTGTTCCTGGAAACCCTGGGAAGGAAGGATGTTTTTGTGGCCGTCAACGAAAAGCCAATCCTCAACGATGCGACTATGGAAGATGTTGGGCGGGTGGGCCTTGACCGCGTCGCCGCCCCGATCTCCAACGGGTCGGAGATGATAGGGACGGTTCTCAGCGATTGCAGCGAGGAGTTCAGGAACGTTTTCGACGCTGCCGACGTCATAATAAGCAAGGGGCAGGCGAACTATGAGTGCCTGAATGAGGCGGACGAGAATATCTATTTCGTACTGACGGCGAAGTGCCCGGTAGTCGCGGGGGCCCTCGGTGTCGAAGAGGGGGATGCCGTGCTCAAAAAGGAGAGTCCTGACGATGGGCGGTGAGACACAAAGTTGTTGTTTCCTCTTAGGGCGTCGGAGTGCAATGGTGCGCGGTCTTCCGCAGGCGTTGCGCTCGCTTGCACTGCTGGGGATGGCGGGACTGGCGCTTCTTACCGTTGCGACGACAGCCTTCAGCGAATCGGGGTATCTCAAGCCTGCCGTCAGTGCGAAAGCTCTCAAGAAAACTGAGGGTTACTACCGCGATGGCGTAGAGCTTTACCGGAGGCGGAAGTATCGTGCGGCTCTGCGCAAGTTCGTAGCTGCCGATAGAGTCTGCCCGGAGCTTTTCTCCGCGGGCTACCATATTGCCCTCGTCCATCGAAAAATGGGAAAGGAGGACGCTGCCATAGCCCAGCTCAAGAAGCTCAACACACGCTTTCCCGAAAACATCATCGCCCGCAACGATCTCGGTGTGATTTACGCCAGCAAGAACAAAGAGGAGTCTGACCTCCTCGCTCTTCTCGAGTTCCGTACAGCTATCAGAAACGGGGAAAATCTTCTTCTGGGAAAGGAGAAGAAAGTCCCGCAGGTGCGGGTTGACCTGGCGATGGCTTATGCCAACCTCGGCGCGCTACAGGTCAAGAGCTCGAAGCTGTCCGATGCGGAGAAGAGTTTTCGGAAAGCTGCGGGCTACCACCCCCTCGGTTTTTTCGGGCATTTTGGGCTTGGGAACGTGCTTTTTGCGATGAAGCGGTTCAGCGAGGCTAAGACAGCCTACCGAAAAGCTGAAGAGATCGAGCCGGGCAACGATAGCGTGCATGTCGCTCTGGCGAAATGCTATCTTTTCGCGGCGGACAAGAATCCCCGCTTCGCCATAGGCGCGCTGAGGAAAGTGCGGGGGGCTAACCGGCCGCCGGAGGTCTTCGACCTCCTCGGGGACGCTTACGCTCTGCTGGGGAACACGGAACAGGCGATGGCAAACTACCTGCGGTATGAGGTCTCGCGGGGGCGCAGCCCGCAGGTCTTGTACAAACTCGGCATGCTTTGCTATAATGGAGGCGATCTGGAACACGCGAAGGACTATTTCGAGAAGTTCGCCGCCGAAGCTTCCGATGATGATGAGTCGCTCTCGACGGTGTACAAGCTGCTTGGCGACATCTCGCTCGAAGAAAAGGAGTACGAAAAGGCCGTTGCGAACTATCTCAAAGGCACGAAACTTCGGGACTTCTATTTCAGTTGCTATTACGGTTTGGCAGAGTCCTATTTTCACCTCAAGCAGTACGAAAAGGCGAAGGAATACGTGCTTCTCGTTCTAAAGGGCGTTCCGAGGAATGGAAGCGTCCGGGAGAGTAAGCTCAGAGAAAAGGCATCTTCGTTGCTGGAGAAGATACCTTCTCAGGACTGAAACAAAGGA
>JABMQX010000126.1 GCA_013203085.1 bacterium
GAAATAGAGCCGCACCCCAAACCCCCGGTGTGGCTGTATTTCGGTGGCAAGGAAAGGAGGGAGAGAGCTTAGCGCAAAGGCGGGGAGGGGGAGTAAACGGCAGAAGCCGCACCACTCCCTTGCGGCATCCCGCCGGAGGCGGGACCCGTGCAGGCCCATGAAGGACAGACACCGCCCCGAGACAACTTCAGGGAGCGAGAAAAAACCGTGCGATGCGGCTGCTTGCAGACGGGGATGGGAGACGTGGAACCGGAGAGGGTGATCGAACGTTCCGTGGCTCTATGTCCGGCCGAGAGTCGCTTCTTCAGCATGTCTCCCTTCCTTGACAACCCTGTCGCTGCGCAGTAAGCTACCGCCAACATTCGAATTGAGAGACTTGAGAACATGAGCCAAGACGTACCGCTTCTTCATAGTCCGCTCGATGCCTTCCACCGGGAGCACGGTGCTCGTATGATAGAGTTCGCCGGATGGGAGATGCCCCTTCAGTTCTCCGGTATCGTCACCGAACACCTCGCCGTTCGGCGTGCCGCAGGGCTTTTCGACATATCCCATATGGGCCAGATACGGGTCTCCGGAAAGACTGCCTTGCAAGACCTCCAGAGGATCGTCACGAAAGACCTTGCCCCTGCCAAGCCAGGCAGAGCCGTTTACTCACTTCTCTGTAACGAAGAAGGGGGCATCTTGGACGATATTATCGTTTACAGGATGGCAGAGAATGAGTTCTTCATCATTGTCAACGCCGTGAATGCTACCAAAGATTTTGAATGGCTGAAGGAGAATTCCAGCAAAACCACTGAACTTGAGAACCTCAGCACAAGTCGAGCGCTCTTCGCCATGCAGGGACCCAATTCGTCGGCAATTGTCGGCCAGCTCACCAGCCAGCCGCTGAGCGACCTACGCTATTTCCGATTTCGGAGTGATATGCTACGTGGCTTTCCAGTTATCCTTGCCAGAACAGGCTACACGGGCGAGGACGGATTCGAGATTTCCGTCGAGTCCGACGATGCCGTTGACCTGTGGAACTGTCTTCTTGAAGCGGGCAAGCCCTTCGAGTTGAAGCTGTTGGGCTTGGGGGCAAGGGATACCCTTCGCCTTGAGATGGCATATTCTCTTTACGGGATGGAGATTTCGGAGAGCGTTTCTCCCTTCGAAGCTGGCTTGCAGAAAGCTGTTTCCCTGAAGAAAACGGATTTCATAGGACGGGACGCGATCATCCGCAGAGGGAAGGAATCTCGCAGGACTCTCATCGGACTGGAATTGCTGAACAGGAGCATTCCCAGACCCCACTTCCGTGTGAAATCCGGCGCAGGGGTCGTCGGCAAAGTCACCAGCGGGACAATGTCCCCTTCTCTCGGCCGTGGGATTGCCCTGGCGTTCGTAGAAAAGAAATTCTCCGAGATAGGCACTGTTCTCGATGTGGAAATAAGGGGCGTGAACCGTTGCGCCATAGTTGTCAGAACACCATTTTGGACGCCCAGAGTGTACACACGCTCCAGCGCAGCCGCCAAACGCTCTGCCTCGCCTGGGTCGCCGGAGTCATAGGCTGACTGAACGCACGCCGCAGCTCGAAGAACTGAACTGGAACGAACGCTTCGTGCAATTGATGAAGCCACGTCGGCAATGGCCGCCGCGTGCGCAACGTCCATCGCCCGAATATGGAGGAAGGAAATGGAAATCCCGAAAGAGTTGAAATACACCAAAACCCATGAGTGGGTGGTGATTCGCGGCGAGACGGCAGTCGTCGGAATAACGGACTTCGCGCAGCAAGAGCTGACCGATGTGGTCTATGTCGAGCTGCCGGAGCTGGGGAAGGAGGTCAAAGCCGGAGGGGAATGCGCTGTCGTGGAATCGGTGAAGGCTGCTGTGGACATCTACTCCCCTCTCTCCGGAAAAATCGTCAAAGTTAACGAAAGGCTCAACGACGAGCCGCAGTTGTTGAACTCCGACCCTTACGGCGATGGATGGGTCTTTGAAATCGAACCGAGCGATCCGGCGGAGCTGGAAAAACTCATGACCGCCGAAGAATATCAGAAGACCGCGGAGGGATCCTGAGTTGGACTTTGTTCCCCAGACCGAAGAAGAGCTCCAACGGATGCTCGAGGATATGGGCGTTAGTTCGTTCGATGACCTCTTGACTCAAATTCCGTCCGATCTGAGATGTTCGCCATTGAAGCTGCCTCGGGGAATCTGCGAAAGCGATCTACGTGATCGCATGGGGCGATTGGCTGCTCGTAACGTGTCGCTTTCGGACCAGAAATGTTTCCTCGGTGCGGGAGCTTACGATCATTTCATCCCGGAGGTCGTCCGCGACCTCTCATCGAAGGCTGAGTTCTATACCGCCTACACGCCCTACCAGCCGGAAGCCAGCCAAGGATTCCTCCAGGCGATGTTCGAGTACCAGACGGTCATCTGCGAATTGACCGCCATGGACGTGACCAATGCCTCTCTCTACGACGGCGCCTCCGCTCTCGCCGAAGCCGTGGTGATGGCTCTGAGAACGAAGGGAGAGCGATCCAAGGTTCTCGTCTCACTCGCGGTCCATCCCGAATACCGTCAGGTCCTGAAGACCTATCTCCAAGGAACCTCTGTTTCCATCGAGGAACTTCCGTGTGAAGAGGGCGTGACGTCGCTCTCGGCGATGGAGGAGCGTGCCAACGATCAATTCGCCGCGGTCGTCCTCCAATCACCGAACTTTTTCGGCTGCATCGAGGATATGCAGAGAGCTTCCGAGATTGCCCACGAGAGGGACAATTTCTTCATTGCCGTCGTGAATCCTGTGTCGCTGGGAATCCTGGCGCCGCCGGGAGAATACTCCGCGGACATCGCCGTCGGCGACGGACAGCCTCTCGGCAACGAGTTATCGTACGGCGGCCCATACCTCGGCTTTATGGCATGCACGGAGTCGCTGATGAGGAAAATGCCCGGGCGGGTCGTTGGGATGACGGAAGATGTCGAGGGCAATCGAGGATTCGTGCTGACTCTCCAGACCCGCGAGCAGCACATCCGCAGGGAGAAAGCCACTTCCAACATCTGTACCAATCACGCTCTCAACGCCCTGCGAGCTTGCATCTACCTCTGCTGCCTCGGCAAGGAGGGCATCCGCCAGCTCGCCGAGCTGAATCTCCGGAAGAGCCATTACCTATTCGACCGGCTGAATCGAATCGAAGGGCTTGCTGCCATCTTCTCCTCCCCGTTTTTCAATGAGCTCGCCCTCCGCTGCGCCCTTCCTCCGGCTGAGCTGAACAGGCGCCTTGCGGAAAAGGGATTCGTCGGCGGAGTTGAACTGGGACGATGGTATCCTGAGCTGAA
>JABMQX010000127.1 GCA_013203085.1 bacterium
CGGTCATCCGGCATGATGTCCATCGCCTCTACAATGGCGGCGCGAGCTTCCTCTCTTTTCTGTTCGGGTGAAAGTGGGATTAGGTATTTGCTCTTCATCCCCTCCACGTCCGCGGCGAAAGCTTCCCCGGCCAGCGGGTCCTCGATGTTCCCCGAGAAATTCTTGAGCAGAATGTCCAACCTCCGGGATAGCTCGTCAGGTTCGCCCATTGCTCGCCACGCAGCGCCTTGGTCCCTGAGTGCCTCTCGCTCCCGGCGCTTCCCGACCTGCTCTTCCCCTTGCCGGAACCTCAGAAACTCCTGCTCCAGGCTGAGGAGCTGGCTCTGCACAACGGCTATCTGGCCCATGATGTCCTGGTACCCCTTGGCAGAGGCGAGAGTCGCCTCTTTCCCTTCACCGCTTGCAGCTTTGGAGCCCGCCTCCCCCACCGCGGGGCCGGCAAGAAGTCTTTCCTCGATCTCATGCAACCCCTCTCCAATGGACTGAACCGTCGTGTCTATCCGGTCAAGCTGCCTCTGCTGCTTCTCCAGCTTGACGGCGATCTCCACGAGATGCTCATCAGAGGTTTCCTTCTGACAGCCGACTGCAATGAGAAAGGCGGCAGCAATGAGCAAGACCGTTAAGTGTCTTAGCAACATATCATTTCCTCCTCGTATAGTTGAGTTGTTTGAGGGTCAATCAACCCTCATCGCCTTAATAGGGTCGCTGTCGTACGCCTTTGAGCAGAACTTCGCAAGAAGCGCCCGATCGTCGAAGGTGTACGTAACATCACCTGTAAGGGTCTTGATGTTGGCATCCACCTCTTGCCTCAGACGCATGCCAATGACCAGAAGATGGATCCGCTCGTCGTCCAACACATACCGAATCGCCGCAGCGGGCAGTTGGTTGAGGCGTTTCTTGTCGAATCCGGGCACGATATATTGGGACCAGGCGCCGAGGACACCTCCACCGACGACCTTCATGGCGACGATACCCATACCAAGCTCATGGGCTTTCGCCACGCACGCGTTGCGCAGTTCGGTCATCCTGGCGGTCCATATTTGATTGTGCCCTCTGGGAATGTATCCGTAGGACAACATGCACAGGTCGAATCCGTCGGACTCGATCAAAGCCAGAGCCTTGTCAAAATAGGAGTGTGCCGAGAACCCGATGAACCGGACGATCTTTTCATCCCGCAGCTTCACCAGTTCGCGGTGAACTTGCATGGCTCGCTTGACACTCATTTGCTCGAGTCCCGGCGTGCCGTGGATCAGGATGGCGTTGAGGTAATCGGTCTGCAGCTCTTTGAGCGATTTCTCAACCGCCATGCGAACCCAGCCCGGAAGGGTCGTCTCTACCTTCGTGACCAGATAGACGTTGTCGCGTACGTCCTTCAGCGCCTCGCCGAGAATCGACTGGCTCTCCATGTAGTTAGCCGCCGTATCGTAGTAACGAACGCCTCGATCGTAGGCGTAGCGAACCAGCTTCACACGATCCTCAGGCGAAAGAGGACTGCCCCAAATCTTGACAAGCCCCGCGCCGCCGTAGCCGAGGATCGGCAGCACGCGGCCGGTCTTGCCGAACCGCCGCGTGGGGATCGGTTTTGGATCGGTCGATGGCTCACCGGCCGCAACGATACCGGAGCCCGCCGCAACCGACCCGACAACCGCCGCAACGCCCGTCTTAAGGAAGTCCCGTCGGTCAACATTCCTATCCAGTCGTGTCGTAGAACTCATGATTTCTCCTTGTGAGCTGCCGACTCCGTGTTGGCGGAGACGTTCAGCGGTTCTGGCTCTGCCTGCTACGGTTCAGCCGGAATCAATTCGACGCTAGTGATCCTCAGTCCTGCGTCCACGTTGTACGTGCAACACCACCAGTCGACGAGTTCCAGGCCAATTGGCGAATCAAAGAACTTCTTTTCCTGCGGTCAAAAATCTTCAAGACGAAGTTCAATATCCAGGGATTCGCCTGTTTCTCGAACACCTTCGAACCGGCGTTCGACGATGAAAGATGGGCGAACCGGGTTCTATGTGTCTTCGAATGGCAAGCGAACAAAAACTAAGGGCGCAACTTGATGCCTTTGGTGACCAGGGGCTTGAACGGGTCAAATGACTCGTTCATCGCCCACGCCATTGCCCGCAACAGAATGATCCGAAAATAGGCGTCGTTGAACGTGAACAGGTTGTGCCCCGGGATTGAACCGAAAACCCGTCCCTTTCCGATCTGCTTGGTCCAAAACAGCGGCCATGACTTGCCGTCAAGCTGGTCCGATGTCGGTGGCCCCTTCGATGCGCCGGGGGGACCGGCCTGTGATGTTGCAAGCACTGTGATCTCGTTGAGGTCTCCCCCCAAGTTCCAGTAAAGCTCATCGACAAGCTCGATCGATTCGGGAAAGCCTCTAAAGATCTCGTGGTCTATCTTGGTGTTTACTTTCGATGGAATAGGCAACACTCCCCAGCGCGTCGCCTTTCTATCCCATGCCAAGCCGAACCGCTGCGCGACCTCGTCGCCGGAGCTAATCATCGCTGCATGGATAACAATGAGGCCGCCGCCACGACGCAGGTAACCGTCCATCAAATCGAAATCCTGCTTCTTGAGCGCCTGCAATTGAGCATAGAACACCACAAGGTCCGCCTTCTCCCACTGTGATTTGGCGGGAAACAACTTTGCCGTGTCAACGGTCACTCGCGGAACGGCCTTCAGAAGATCAACAAAGAGATCCTTTGCCTTAACGAACTCGTGGGTTCCCTCCGCATGGGTCCGGTCGATGCCCCAAACCCAGACGATGTTAAGGTC
>JABMQX010000128.1 GCA_013203085.1 bacterium
GAAGACGCGCAGCCGAGTCTCATCAGCTTGCTTGCGCAACGCCTCCGCTTCGCTGAGCTTACCCATTTCTTCGAGGAGAGCGGATAGGTTGCTCATCGCCCAGAGGGTGTTCAGGTGCTCGTCGCCGTGAACGCGTCGTCGCATCTCGAGGATGCGCCGGTTGATTGCCTCCGCTTCATCCAGCTTGCCCCCTCTCCAAAGCGTTGCCGCCAGATTGTTCATCGCCCTGAGTGCATCCGAGTGCCTCTCGCCTCGGACGAGTTGAATCTCGAGAAGTTCTCTGCGCAAGGCCTCCGCTTCGTCCAGCTTGCCGCTCTCCTCGAAAACGGCGGCCAGCCTGTTCATCGACGGTAGCGTGTCCCAGCGGTTCTCTCCCAGAACGCGCCGTCGAATCTCGACACTCTGCTTCAGCATCGCTTCCGCTTCGTCAAGTTTGCCTCTTCTCCGGAGCACACTTGCCAGGGCCGACATTGCCGACAGCGTGTCTGAATGCTCTTCCCCCGCGACGCGCCGCCGGATTTCGAGGATTTCTCTCTGCAAGGCCTCCAGCTCATCCAGGTTGCCACTTTTCAAAAAGGTGAGCCGGAGGTCGTTCATTGATGTGAATGTCTCTGGATCATCCTCCCCCAAGACGCGCCGGCGGATCTCGAGAAGCTGTTTCTGAAGGGACTCCGCTTCGTCGAGCTTGCCTGTCTGCACGCGGGCAGCCGCCAGGGTTTCGATTGATGCCAGCGTGTCCGAGTGTTCATCGCCCAGGACGCGGCGGCGTATTTCGTACGCGCGGGCAAACTGGGCCTCAGCAGCATCAAGTTGCTCGAGCGAGACAAGAGCGTTGCCGATTTCGGTTCGAACCGCCGCTTCGACTTCCGGCTGGTCGGCGTACGTTATTCCTACGTCTCTGGCAGCTCTGTCCAGCACAGGGTGATTGGAGGTTCCTGGCTTGATCGGATGGGGCGAAGTGATCATGCTTCTCAGGAACAGATTCGCCGCCTTGGCTTTGTCCGCTTCCTTCTGAAGATTGTTATGGGCTTCTTCCAGCCTGCCCAGGCGGTTTCGCGCCAGCCCCTCAGCGCGGACAGCTCGATTGCGCTGACGGCGTATATGGAGGTATGAGAAGATCGTCGTTCCGATTAGTACTGCGAGAACCGAACAGGCCACGGCCACTCGCACGCGATACTTCCTGATTCGTTTGTAGAGAAAGTAAGCGGTGGTCGGCTTTTTTGCAGTCAGCGGCTCGTTACTCAGGTAGTTTTCGATGTCCTGGCCAAAAGCCCCGGAAGAGGGGTAGCGGTCTTTCGGATCATAAGCCAGAGCTTTGAGGAGCAAAGCCTCCAGTTCCCGGTCCACGTCTCTGGTGAGCTGCCGCGGTCGCCTGATCTCTCCTTCGGCGACTCGGCGGAGGACTTCGTAGCGCGTCCCGGACAGGTCGTGGGGGGACTCTCCGGTCAGTAACCGGAACAGCACCACGCCCAGAGCGTACACGTCAGTCCTCGTGTCGATTCGCTCCAGATGTCCGGCTGCTTGCTCGGGCGACATGTATGCGGGGGTGCCTGCCGCTTCGTCTTGCGAGGATACACTCAGGCTCGAGTCCTTTTCCAGAAAGCCCTTCGCCAGTCCGAAATCCAGAATGTGCGGTTGTCCGTCAGCGGACACGAGGATATTGGTCGGTTTTAGGTCACGGTGGATGACTCCATTCTGGTGGGCATGTTGGACTGCTTCGCAGACCGTCCGCATTAGCTCCAGAATTTGCCGTTGGGTTAGATGCTGATCCGCCGCGTACTCGTCAAGGGGCACGCCCTCAATCAGTTCCATTGCATAGTAGTGGACGCCCCGGTACAACCCGCTGTCGTAGAGCCCTGCAATAGAGGGGTGTTCCAGGCGAGCGGTTAGCTCCACTTCTCGCTCGAAGCGAGCCCGGGCCTTCTCTGAACTGAATCCTCCTTTCCCCAGAAGCTTGAGCGCAACCTCGCGGCGAGTGCTCAACTGAACGGCGCCCCAGACGGTCCCCATGCCGCCCTGACCCAGAAGCCCGGTTATCTCATAGCCCTCCACCTGAGGCGGATCGCCGGACCAGCTTTCCTCAGACCCCGGTCCGCTGACCGGAGGCATCTCACCGCTATCCCTGCGTTCCGTCATCGCAAATCGCCCCCTTTCCACGCATGTCCCATGACTCGGCAATCTTGTTATGCATGCCCGCCGGCAGTAGATTCAGGATGGAGCGCGTCCACAGCGATACCCTATTTCAGCATTAACCATTCTACGCCAGCAGCATCATCGGTCAAGCGGAAATGCACGCGATACATTTGAGCTGGGAAGCAGAGTAATCGGTAAGCTTCAATTCCACCTCGTGCCGTGCGACCACCCTCGCTAACTGTAACGCAGCGTCGATTCGAGCGTGCTATGGAATCGAAATCGAATGATCGGCACCTGGCTGTGTTTCGCAAATGTGCCGTTGAAGGATTGGCTCTTCAGGATGAGGCGTCGCTTCACCTCTCGGGGAGGTGAACTCCGGCCAACACAATAACGCGATGCGCCAAATCTTGTGACTGAGAGAGACTCGGCGCGACCCGAAACGAGGCGTGTTCTAATGGGCAGAAACTGTTTCCGCGATTTTGCACAAGTCAGGCCTACGCAACTCATTAAACCCCAGTAACATCTGCTAATTCGGAGGCGCAAAACGCCATTATACTCGACCATACCCCCGTAAACCCCCTCGGTCGACCGC
>JABMQX010000129.1 GCA_013203085.1 bacterium
AAAAGCTCGATGATGGAGCAAGGTCGCGAAACTACATCCTAATCTCAAGTCAGCCCTACGGGTCATCGGCTGTCAGCCATCGAGAGAGTCGGGCAGGTCAGCGCATGGAGGCGACGCTCGAAACGCTTTTCTATGAACACGGTGTTGACTTCCTCCGGATCGGACCAGAGGGTAGCTCCGTCCTCGAACGCAAGCTAGGTCTCCTGAAACTTCTTGACTACGCCAGACTCTACGCCAGCATCCTGCTGGGAACCCCCCCCTTGCCCACTATTTTCATGGACCTGATGAAGTCGAAGATGGAAAAAATCCTCGGAACTGCCGACCGCGACTTGTTGAGAATACTGGTCCAGAGCCAAGAATTCCCCATTTCACAGGAAGAGGCGCTCTCCAACCAGAGTGTCAAAAGCCGTTTCCCGGCTCTGCGGCACACCGTTTTGAAAAGGCTGATTGGCGGCGGCTACCTCAGGGTTGATTCCGGCATGCTCGAGTTGACCGACAGGGGCAAGGAACTCATCGGCTGACAAAGAGCAAGTTCCCCGTCCCGGAAGGGGCCACCGAGCTACCTATTGTCCTCGGCGTGCAGTTGTGTGCAAGCCGTCGCTGTCAGTACAGAGCGCTGAGCGAGACGGCAAGCTGTCAACACGCAAGACTTCTTCATTTCTTAGCGGCGGCGGGACCGACCTTAACTCCTGCCACCTTCAGCCTGACCTTGTACAGGGATGTTCTTGCGGTGGCGAAAAGAGCCTTATTATCTGCGTCACCAAAGCAGCAGTTCGCCGGACGCTCGGGAAACTCAATCTCGCCGATTGTTCTGCCTTTGGCGTCGAATACCGTGATGCCGCGACTGGTGACGTAGAGGTTTCCCTTGTTGTCCACCTTCATACCATCGGGACCGGAGACCCCCACGAACTCTTTCCCACCTTTCAAGGTACCATCCGGCTGAACGTCGAAGGCGCGGACATGACTCCGAGCCGTGTCGGCGACGTACAGCTTCTTCTCATCGGGAGAAAAGGCAAGACCGTTGGGGCGGTCAAAATCCTTTGCCAGAAGCGTCAACTTCCCATCCGGTGAGATACGGAAGACGCCGTTGAAGGGAAGCTCCTTTTGGCCTCGAGGCGTGCCGTAAGGGGGATCGGTGAAATAGATGCTGCCGTCGGATTTCACGACCACATCGTTCGGGCTGTTTAGACGTTTGCCCTGATATTTGTCCGCAAGTGTAACCACGTTCCCGTCAAGTTCTGTCCGGGAGACCCGCCGGTTGCCGTGCTCGCAGGCGATGAGTCTCCCTTGTCTGTCGAAGGTCAACCCATTCGAATTACCGCTCGGCTTCCGAAAAGTTGCGGTCTTACCCGGGGCTGTCCATTTGACGATTCTGTTGGCCGGGATGTCGCTGAAAATCAAGAACCCCTCCGGATGCCAAACCGGGCCTTCTGTAAATTGAAAACCGGACGCAACTTTCTCACTCGCCTTTGAAACAACGATAGCACCCAGACTCTCTTGCGCGTTCACTTCCGGCCCCCCTCCCCATACAAGGCATAATGCTGTCAACACGAGAAGAAAGCCTTTTCCCAGTGTCCGCAGCGTTCGTGACTTGCTCCATCGTGATAACTCTCTCTTTCCTGAAACCATCGTTCCTTCCCTCCTTCTACAAGTTCCATTCCGTCCAGGCCTTTGTTGTATCTACGCCGTAACCCACGCGATACACCAATGTTAAGACTACAAGCTCATACAACACTCGCACCGTGGCGCCTCCTCGTTGCGCGGGCGTCAAACCACAACTTCCTCTTTAACCGGGTCAAAGATTTTGACTTTCTTTTCGCGATAGGAGTCTATGCTTAATGAGATAGCCACCATCACCCGATACGCCGACTCAGCATCGAGATGGGGTTTCTCACGGCTCTTTATGCAGTCGAGGAAATTGTCCATATGTCCGGCGACGGGTATTCCGGGAACCCTGATCTCCTGCACGTTTCCCTTATCATCTCTCGGCACTTCTTGTCCGGGAATGGAAATGACCCCGTTGTTGGTCTTCTCGGTCATCTTCCGCACGAACGGTCCCTGAGGTTTTATGATGACTCCCGGACCCCCAAAAGTAAGGGTAGCATGCTGACCGCGTATGACATTTTCGAGACCATCGTCGTTCTCCTGAGTGGATACAAGGAAAACGGTGCGGTCGGAAGGATACTTGATCAAAACGTGAAACGTGTCGGGGACTTCTCGCTCTTTGTGGACATAGTTTCCGCCAGTGGCCGCGACCTCCACGGGAAACTCCCGGCCAAGTGCAGTGGTCAATTCCGCCAGCCTGTGATACAGCAGGTCAGTCGCCACGCCGCCGGAATAATCCCAATACTTCCGAAACCGGAAGAATCTCTCCGGACTCCACGGTCGCTTGGGACCGGGGCCGAGCCAGATATCCCAATCGAGGTTGCTGGGGTTCGCCGACGGGTCTATATAGTAGTTCCAATCGCCACCGGGGTCATTGCGGCAATAACTGGCCTGGGCCCAGATGACCTTTCCGAGAGCGCCCTCCTTAATAAGCTGATTGGCTCTCCACAGCCTGGGGTCCGAAGTTCCCTGCGCCCCGCACTGCAAGACCCGCTTCGTACGGTGAACAACTTCGACGACCTTCTTTGCTTCCCACCAGTAACGCGTCAAGGGCTTCTGGCAATAGACATCTTTTCCCGCGTCCATGGCGTCAATGGAAATCGTGGCATGCCAATGATCAGGTGTGGCGATAACTACGGCATCAATGTCTTTCCGCGAGAGCACCTTTCGGTAGTCCGCGTAGGGTGTGGCGCCGCTCCTTCTTGCGTGCTGCTCTCTGCGCTTCTCCCACACGTCGCATACTGCCAGGAGCTTCACGCGGTCCTTCTTCCGCATCAGCTCAGTAACGTGCCCGCCTCCCATGCCTCCCACGCCTATGACAGCCATCCCGACCTTCTCATTAGCACCGAGGGCTCGGCCGGACGTCACCCCGCCAGTAACACCGCGCGCCACGG
>JABMQX010000130.1 GCA_013203085.1 bacterium
AGGCGATATCCGTGAGTGCTGCCGCAGTCCCATCTTTCGGTGTAAAAGGTGGTCGTCCACGGTCCCCACGGCTGCGGCGAGTCGAAAACGCCCCACCCGCCGTCGTGATTGAAGCCCTGAGCCATCAAATACCGTTTGATCCCCGGATTGTAAACGACATCCATCCGTTCACAGCCGCCCGGATGCGTGAAGACAGCCCCACGCTCTGCGATGTCGGAAATCCACATCGGATTGCCGGAGCTGTCCAGCCTTTTGAAGAACTCGTACGCAGACGGCTCCCTGATCCTATCTTTCGGGACACGCGCCATGACCACGCGATCGTACGATTGGTAGGCACTCGGGCCGTCCTGCGAGTAAATGTAAACGTAGCCGTCGCGCGCTCCCTCATAATTCCTCCCGAAATTGAGAAACGTCGGACAGCCGAAGCTCGTCGTGAAGCGAAAGCCCCAGTGCCATGTCTTTCCATAGTCGGTGGACCAGAGGAGCGTCGAATTGCCGGTGTTCCTGACCCACATGTAGAGGACACCTTCCACCATCAGCAAGCCGCTCGCCTTCGCCCCGCTCGCGCCGTCGCCGGTCCTTTCCCCTGAGTCCGAACGTATGTTGACACCAGTGAAGTCGGTCGCCGACCCCGCGATTTTCGCGAAGCCCTGGCTCAGCTTCTTCTCGGTGCGAGGCTCAAAACCCCACCCATCCCCGTAGGAGGTGTACTGGTCACCGTCGTCTGTCCAGGTGATCGGCCAGTTATCGCTCCCGATAGCCTTCCTCACAACAGAAGAAACCGGCGCGAAGCTCACCTTCTCGATGACCTCGCTGGGGGGGTAGGGCTTTGTCCCCTCCGCGAGTGTGCAAGACGCAGGAACGATCGTGAAACACGTGAGCAACAAGATGGAATAGATCCGGGAGTAAAGCATGCGATACCTCATTGACGGTTTTCGGGATGCGATCAACTGTTCTGCCGGCGTCAGGTCCGCGAAGATCGCTATTGGATGGAACTCAGTTCCCAGAAATCGCGTCAATCAACGGGTCGAACAGATACTTCTCCAGCCCGCCCCAAGAACTGTTCTCCATCAATCGTTCGCCATTCCGAACGACGATAAGGTTGAGGCTTGGCACGACCAGAAGAACCTGGTTCCCCGCGCCGGCGCCCATGAATGCGTCCCCCGGAAGGTTTTTTATGATTCGATCCGAATTGATCCACCAACACAACCCCGCTCTCGGCGTTGGCCCCTCGGGCGCTCCACGAAAGGGAACCGGAGTGCCCGCGTCCGCGGTCATCTCTTTCACCCATTTGGCATCAACTAATTGTCGCCCCTCCCAATTCCCTTTTCGCAGCATGAGACGGCCGACCCGAGCGACGGCGTTCGGGCTGTAGCTCCCCCCTCCCCATGTGGCGTAGAGCTGCAATCCATCAACCTCGTAAGCCCTGCCATAGCCCATGGACCATTCGTTGTCCGGCGCGCCAATCGGCTTCATGATCCGTTCCCGAAGCAGGCTCTTGATATCCTTCTGCGGGGCGCCTTTCAGGCTGGCGGTCACCGCGTAACCCAGCATCGCTATGCCCGGATTGCTGTAGGCGTAAGACTTCCCCGGTTTGAAGAGCATCGGCGCCCAATCCCTTGCGATAGTGAACGGGTCGGGGTCCCTTTTCCAGAACGCCGTTTTCCATCCGCCAGGCTCGGAGTGGGACATTCCCGGCACTTCGGCATCTTCGATCCCCGACGAATGCGTAGCGAGATGTCTGATGGTGATTCCCTGCCTCGTCTTATCCCCCTTCCACTGGCGAACGTATTTCTCCGCCGGGTCGTCAACCGCAATTCTGCCATCGTTGAGCGCGACGAGAAGCGACATGCCTCCGACCAAGGCCTTCGCCAACGACGCCGTGTAGTGCTTTGTGCTTCGAGAATAGCCGCGCGCGTACCATTCATAGACGATCCGGTCGTTGCGGACAATGAGAAGCGTCTTTGTTCCTCTTTGCTCCAGAACCTTTCGCATCGCCTCCA
>JABMQX010000131.1 GCA_013203085.1 bacterium
CGCGGTGTACGACGTGCTCCGCCAGGAAGGAGGTGTCAGCTCGCCGAGTGACATCAAGGGCTTTTTGACCAACAGGGCGAACTATGTGATTGGACAAATTCCGGTGGCGTCGTTTGAGATAACGACAAATTCCGGTGAACCCTTCGTCCACAGCAAGCCATCGGTCAGGATAGAAGGCACGGCACCGGTGAACGCGATGCGTTTCGAGCTTAACGGGGAGCCCTTTGAGCCGGACTGGCCGGATCAAGGCGATTGCACGGTCTGGAGAGCGTCGGTTTGGCTGGAGCCGGGTGTTAACGATCTGGTGCTTACTGCTTACGACTCTGGAGACCACATTCTCGCAACCGATAGCATAAGCGTAACTCACGTTCAGGATCCGAGCGGCGACAGCGACGGAGACGGGTTGACAAACCTCGAGGAAACTCAGACTTACAAGACCGACCCGAATAATCCGGATACGGACGGAGACCTTGTGACGGATTACGAGGAAGTCATCATCGCTCAAACGGACCCCCTGGACGCGGGCTCGACTCCCCATCGGGTGGTGAGGATGGATCGTTTGTCAGACGGACGGGTATCTATATCGTGGCAGAGTTTTCCGGGACGATACTATCAGGTGGCTTTCAGCGAGGACGCGCTGAATTGGCTTAGCGCCTCTGATGCTATCCTCGCTGCGAAGGACACGACGACATGGCTTGATAGCGGGCCGCCGAGCACCAAGATTTCCCCTGCGGACTCCTCGGTGCGGTGGAGGTTTTACCGGGTGACGCTCCTGCACTGGGATTTCAGTCCATGAATACCGCAGAGAGCTGAGAAGAGAATCACCGCACAGATCGCGGAGGATGCAGAAGCAACAACGCTGGAGGAAAAAGAAGCGACATGCTGGACATTGCGATAGAAGGAGGGACAATCTACGACGGATATGCCGGTGAGGCGCTTCTTGGAGATGTAGGAATCAAAGGGGAAAAGATTGTCGCAGTGGGCAGGGGATTGGGGGAAGGGAAGAAGAGGATTGACGCCTCCGGGAGAATTGTCTGTCCGGGGTTCATTGATATTCATTCCCATTCCGACTTTTCGGCAGTGATCAACCCGAACCTGGACAGCAAGATTCGCCAGGGGGTGACGACGGAGCTTGTTGGCAACTGCGGGTTTTCTGCTTGCCCGATTCTCAACGAGCAGCACCGTGCGGACCTCTCCCGGAAATATGCGGGCAGCGGAATGGAGATCACCTGGAGTTGGCCGGAAGAATACTTTTCGATACTGAACCGGAGCGGAATTGCGTTGAACATTGGGATTCTCGTGGGGCACGGGAATATCAGGACCGCGGTGATGGGGCGGTCTTCCGCAAGCCCAACACAGAACGACCTTGAGAGAATGAAAAGAATCGCCGACCGATGTCTTCGAGAAGGGGCCTTCGGGATGTCAACCGGATTGATTTACTCGCCCGGGACATTCTCGACTAAGGAAGAAATCATCGAAGTGCTGTCAGCGGTGAGAGAACGGGGCGGACTCTATGCGACCCACATGAGGAACGAAGGTGGACGAGTTGGAGACGCCGTCAGGGAGGCGGTCGAGTGCGCCCGGAAGGCCGGAGTGAAATTGCAGGTCTCCCACCTGAAGGCGGCGGGAAAAGAGAACTGGGGGAAGATAGAGGAGGCCTTTGAGGCAATCGAGTCCGCGACAGGAGAAGGGCTGGATGTGACGTGCGACCGGTATCCGTATATCGCCTCCAGCACCAGCCTCGACACAGTTTTGCCGACATGGGCTTACGAAGGTGGGGATGACAAGGAGCTGGCTCGCCTGGCGGATGCGCAGACGCGAGCGACAATGGCGAAGGAGATTCTGGAAAGGCACCTCAATGAGGACTATTGGGACAGAGTGATTGTGTCATACGTATGGGCTGAGGAGCTGAAAAAGTACGAGGGAAAATCGCTGGCGGCGATCGCTAAAGAGAAAGGGGAAGATTATTGCGAGGTGCTCTTTGACATCATTTTGAGGGACCAGCTTCGGACAGAGATGGTCTCGATTGCGATGTGCGAGGAGAATCTGGAGAAGGTGCTGAAAAAGCCCTATTCGATGATTGGCTCAGATGGCGCGGCGAAAGCGGATTACGGGGTCCTCTCGGCGGGAAAGCCTCACCCCCGAACCTACGGCACGTTCCCACGGGTCATCGCGAAGTACGTCAAGAAAGGGGTGCTGGGGATGGGGGAGGCGATTGCCAAGATGACATCCATGCCGGCGAAGAAGATCGGGCTGGACCGTCGCGGGACAATCTCGGAAGGCGCCTATGCGGACATAGTGATTTTCGACCCGGAGAAGGTTACGGATATGGCGACGTTCGAGGACCCGCACAGGTATCCGGAAGGGATTGAAATAGTGATGGTGAACGGGAAGGTCACTGTGGAAAAGGGGAGATTTTTGGGCGTTCTGAACGGGAGGGTCTTGAGAAAGGGCATTCGGGATTGAATCGGTAGGTCCGAATCGGTGACGCATCATGGATGCTCTGTCTCTCCGCGCCTAAGCGTTTACGAGGAGCGTGAAACGCGAAGGTGCAAAAACGGAGAGAGAGCATTTGCGTGCGGCGTATCAGTCGTCCCAGTGCTCAGGGTTATCTTCGTCCTCGTCCGGTTTGTGCTCGTCCGGGGGTGAGGAGTCGGATTCCGCATCACCCTGTTCCGGTTCACTTTCATCTAATCGTTCTTCCGTTCCGCTCTGGTCCTCACCCAAATAACCTTCGCCATAGTCCTTGTGGGGCGGACTATCGTCGTCTGGCTCCGGTTCGCTTTCATCCGGCGGTCCTTCCATGCCACCCTGGTCCTCGTGCCAATAATTCTCACTGTATTCGTCGTCAGGCGAGCCGTAATCGTCATGGTCGGGCGATTCCTTTTCCTCCCCTTCTTCCGGCTCGACCTTCTCGGCACTTCTTATCTTTTTTCTCTCCGTCCAATAGCTTTCGCTCTCCTCCTCTTCTTCCTCCCGTCGCCTCTTCTTTCTCATCAAGAGCGTGGAGACCCAGATGCAGACCTCGTACATAACTATCATGGGGGCGGCGATCATGAACATCGTGGGGGGGTCCGGAGGGCTGAGGCCGGCGGCAACAAAAAGCATAATGACGATGGCGTGCCTGCGCTTCTTCCTCAGGGTTGCCACGGACAAGACGCCTATTCTAACAAGTAGCGTGAGGAGAAGCGGCATCTCGAAGATCACGCCATTGGCGATGAGGAGCTTGGTGACCGTCCCGAGGTATTCGCTGAGCTTCCAGACGTTTTCGATTCCGTACTTCTGGTTCAACTGCACGAAAATCCTCAGGGCAAGCGGCAATGTGATGAAGTAGCCAAAAAGAAGACCGATGAGGAAAAGGACTCCCCCAATGAAGAAGGAGGGGGTTATGTGTTTTTTCTCCTTACGGGTGAGGGCGGGAAAAACGAATTGGGCGAGGAAAAAAAGGCTCAGGGGGAGGGTTACGGCGACGGCGCAGATGAAGGAGGTCTTGATGACGACGATGAAGCCTTTTGTCGGGCCGGTTTCGATGATGGTGACGGCAGGGAGCGGTTCCTTTTTCTCACGGGAAGAACGTTTCCTCTCCTTTTCATCCTGAGGAAGTGATTCGGGAGTTTTAGCGGACTTCTTCTGCGAGGCGGTGGTGCGGGGAGCATCCGGCTTATCGGCGTAGCGACTGAGAAGGGAAAGGGCTTCTTTTGAGTAGATGACGAGGTCCCGGGCAAGCATGAGCACTCCCCCGAGAGGCCCGGTGACTATGACGCGAGTGCCGGGCTGGGAGCGATCGCCTGAGGGTTTTGGTTCCTCCCCTTGAGAGCCCCTTGGCGAGGGCGATTTCTGCGCAGGTTGGGTAAGATGTCGTGACGAGACTATCCGGGCGTACCGGCTTATGGGGCCTCTGAGAACGGAGAAAATCTGCTTCGAGACCGCCAGGCAAATCAAAGCCCCCGCGATGGTCACGACGATGATCTTGAAGAGGGTCATGCGGAGGTCTTCGAGGTGCTCCAGGAAGGGTTTTTCCTCGAATTGCTCCTCATCGAACTCGTCAGTCATTCAGAGTCTCGTCGTCATCCGCCCCGGCGCTCTCGATCTCGTCCGTTATCTCCTTCGAAGCCTTCTTAAACTCCCGCATGCTTTTGCCCACTGAGCGGGCGAGCTGCGGGAGCTTCGATGCGCCGAACAGGAGAAAGAGGATAGCGAATATCCAGATCAGCTCCTGCGTGCCTACCATGGCTACTGTGCCGACGTTCGTGAATGCAACATCTAACAACATCTTTCTGATACCTCCTTGGGAGTATTTTTCGACTTGATACTACAGAAGACCTCCATCTTGTGATTCTATACTACGAGTCCCCTCAAATGTCCAGAAGATATTTTTTCACTTCTGCCTGCTACGGGTTTAGGGGCAGGGCCTCGATACGATAGAAAAGAGCACCTTCGCCGGCGTGGTCGGTTTCGGTCCAGGTGGTCACAGCGCCTTGGGACGCCACGTGCGACTCGGCAAGTGTCCAGTCAAGCAGATCGGTGCTGCGGTAAACTGCGTAGTGGTGCCCGGGGGAGCTGCTCCATTCAACGGTCAGCCCTTCCGCTGGCAAGGAGACCGCCAGGACCCGGAGAAAGGACGTCGGGTCGTGAGGGTCTGTCCCGGCTACGAGTTCGGCGATATCCAACATTCCGTCGTTATCGTCATCGGGGTCCATGCTGTCCGGAATGAAATCGCCGTCGAAATCGGGCGGGACGGAGGACGCATCCAGCGGGTTGGTGGATTCGGCGATCTCTGTGCGGTCGGAGTAGCCATCCGAATCAGTGTCGGTTATCGAAAGGGGACAGACCGCGAGCTTGTAAGCTCCCGTTTGCCCGGCCTCGTAAGCGTTGGCGATGACGAAATAGGTTCCGGGGATTCTCAGCTCAAACTCTTCGAAAACGGCGTTTGTGTTGTCGGCGGAGGCGTCGTCAACTTCGATGATGGTGTTGAAGTAGGGATTATAAACGATGAGATAGGGGTCGAAGTCGGTGGAGTACATTTTGTAACTGAAAGTCTGCCCGGGGGTGCCCTCGAATTGATACGCGTCGAAGTAGCTGCCGTCGGCGGTCATTGTCAGGTCTCCAACCTCGAGGGCGCCGGAGACGATTCCGGCGAGCTGGAGCGGGGGGTCGGAGGATGTGAGGAGGAGGGTGTAGCCTCCGGAACTCAGTTCGGCTTGATTGGCGGCGACACTGTAATCACCATCGTAAAGGAGGGTATAGGTGAGAAGGGCGTCGGTGCCGGGGCCGCTATCGTCATCCTCCGCGATGATACTCAGTTCGGCGTCGTAGAGAACGAGGTACGCATCCATGCTGTAAGAGAGCGACGTCATGGAAATAGTGATTTGCTGCCCGACGTGCCCTGCGAAAAGGTATTCGTCGTAGTGCGTGCCGTCGCTGAGAGAAAGGTCGCCGCCGCCGAGGTAGCCGGAAACCTCCCTGCCGAAGGCGATGGAAGTGCTCTGCGGAGTCCCTTCGGGAAGGGAACCGGTCGAAAGGGAAAGGGAGTATTGTCCCGTATCGTTCTCAGCATAAGCGTTGGCGAGGATGTGGTAGGTCCCCGAGTAGGGAATCGTGAGGATGATACGGGAATCGGTGCTTCCGTCGGCAAGGTCGTCGCCGTAGGCAAGGGTGTTGAAAAATGGATCAGCGAGAACGAGGTAAGTGTCGAAATCGCCGGAAGTCAATGCGATCTTGACGACCTGACCGCTGGAGGCGGCGAAACTGTACTGGTCATAGTAAGAGCCGTCAAGCATGGTGAGGTCCCCTTTTGCCAACATTCCGTTTCTGGTCTCCCCAAGATTCATCAACGACTGAAGAAGGATACCTCTTGCGGCAAAAGCGACGGAGATGGCGTCGGCGTGTTCGCCGCCGTAAAGCGCGTCATCCGCCAGGAAGAGCGCTTCGAGCCCATCGCTGAACAACGACGAGCCATCGAGGTAGTAGATGCTCTGGGCGAGAAGGCTGTCCGCGACCTCTCTTCCCACGGCTTCCCTGAGATGCCAGAGAGCTGAGGACCATATTTCTCCATCGTCATGGCTTTCGCCGACCATATCGGCGGGGTAAACTTTCGTTGAATCCACTCGCCTGACGCCGATGGGAGTGTTGGAGATGCCGTCCCACTGAGCGAATGTCTCGGGCATGAAACCGTGGTGTGCGAAGAAGCTGGCGGCGAAGTAGTCGGACGTGCCTTCGCTCATGGCGCTGGCTTCCTGATTTTGGGACGTGTCTCGCAGGACATCATAGGTAACGGCGTGAACATATTCGTGCAGAACGAGATGAGCGTCCTCGCCGTCGTCAACGCCTCCGTCTCCGAAGTAGATGGCTCTTATGAGAGGGCTGAAATAGGAATTGTCCTCTTCGGTGGCATGAGCGTCCGCGAGGACCTGCCGGGTGCCCAAGAACGCTCCCAGCTCATCTTGAAGGTACTTCTGGAATTCCTGAACATGGTAATAGATCATGACTTCCTCAAATCCGGGCTGAGACCTGTCGTAACGGAAATCAAGCTCTTCTGAAAAAGCGCGGGGAGAGGTCAGTCCGGTATCCACATAGGGCCCGCGGAGGTAGCCCGTGTTGTCCAGGTTCTCGAGGGTGACGGAGGAGTAGGCGTTCTCCGGAACCGCTTCGGCACTATCGTTCTGGTCGGAAAGACTTGTGGTTTGAAGGGTCACGACCGGGTTGGGATCGAACACCTTGCCCTGACCGGAAGCAAACATGCGGATGTCAGTGGCGGAAAGGACTTCTCCCTCCCGTGCGTGAACCATGACAACCCAGTCCCCGCAAGGTTTTCTGGCGGGGATGGAGACCTTCCATGCCAGGGCGCCGGGGGAAGGCTCGGGCAGGACGACTTTTTCCGCGAGGATAGGCCCTCTCAAGTCTCCGGTCAGTTGAAGGTGGCGACGCGATATGTCAATAGCCTGTTCCGAGGAAATGCGAGGGTCTGTTTCCGGGCGGAGGTCGCGGGAAAG
>JABMQX010000132.1 GCA_013203085.1 bacterium
ATCGCCAAATCTCGGTTTCAATTTCGATTCCGGGAACACCTATCTCGGCGGAGTGAGCGATCCGTATGAGATGCTGGAAGCGATTGCCGACCGCACCTTCCACGTCCACGCCAAAGACATTGAGCTCAAGCAAAGCGAGGATGAGAGGGGCAAGGTCACTGGAACTCCGGTGGGTTGCGCCTGTGGAGACGGTGTCATAGACTGGACGCGTATTGTGAAGATTCTTAAGAAGTCCGGTTTTAAGGGCGTGCTTTCAGTAGAATGCGGAACCGTTCCCCAGGCTGAAACGAGCCTCAAACACCTGGAGAAGATCATCGCTGAGCAAGGCGCATAGGTTGTCAACGCTTCGGCGAACTGTTTGCCGCGCCCGAGAGCGTGATCATCTTTGACATCCGAATCTTAGGGCGAAAGTCAAGAACTCAATAGATGCGCTCGACAGTAAAACCCCTCAATCGTGAACACACGTGGACAAACTGAAGAAGGGAGAAAACCATGACACGCAGAATTTCTATTTCGTGGACGGTCGGAAGATTCCTGTTAGCTGCGGTAATCTTGCTGGCTGCGATAGCCATTTCCCCGCCGAGTTCTGTGGCTGAAGAGAACGCCAAGACGAAAGTCCTACTCTTCGTCGGCGGGACAATCCACGATCACAAAGCCATCGGAAACGTCGTCGAGAAAAACCTCAACGACTTCGGGCAGTTCGAGGTCACCAAAATCGAGGACGACCTGAACTGCCTCGTGTCCCCGAAGCTCGATCCCTACGACGTGATAGTCTTCTACTACACTATAGGAAAGATCACCCCCGAACAGAAGAAAGGACTTCTCGATTTCGTCTCCAGCGGCAAAGGTTATGTGGGCTTTCATTCCGCTGCCGATTCCTTCCGGGGTGATGAAGAATACCGCAAGTTCGTCGGCGGGCACTTTGTTTCCCACCCGGCGTATCGAAAATTCCCCGTGAAGATCGTGGATAAGGAGAACCCCCTCACAAGAGGCTTGATTGACTTTGACATCATTGATGAGCAGTACATCATCCAGCAAGACGATCCGGACATCCGCGTCCTCGCGACCGCCTACCAGAAGGAAGAGAGGCTTCCCCTTTACGGAAAAGACGTTCCAATCGTCTGGACAAAATCCTTCGGAAAAGGCCGCCTCTTTTACGCGGGATTCGGCCACGACGCCAAAGCTTGCCGACAGGACATTTTCAAGACCTTCTTGATTCGTGCGACGCTCTGGGCCGCGGGCAAGCCCGTTCCGGATTACGTCTGCGGTTTCACACCGATTTTCGACGGCAAGACCGATAGCGGCTGGCACGTGAGCCGCTCCACAGGCCACGGCACCGGAGGAAAATGGGTCATCGAGAACGGCGCCATCGTCGGCCAGCAGAACCCTCCTCGCCAGGGCGGCATCTTCATCACCGACAAGAAATATGGGGACTTCGAGTTGATTATCGAAGCCAAGCCGGAATGGGGTGTTGACAGCGGAATATTCCTCCGCTCCACCGAGACCGGCAAAGCCTATCAAGTCCTCGTGGATTACCACGGCAGCGGTAACGTCGGGGGAATCTATGGCGAGGGCATCGGCGGCTTCTACTTCCCCTCCAAGCAGTATCCTGCCGCCTGGAAAAAAGACGACTGGAACATCTTCCGCGTCAAAATCTCGGGACAGCCTCCGAAAATCACCGTCTGGATGAACGGCGTCCACATGGTTGATTACGAGGACGACAAAGTGCGAATTCCCGAAAAGGGCGGTATCGCCGTCCAGGTTCATGGCGGTGGACCGGAAGAGGGTATCAAGGCCAGAGCCATCTATCGCAACGTTCAGATCAAATCGCTATAACAAGGGTGGAACTCAGCCAGCGCGGCGATTCCCAATGACTGGCCAAGCTGCATGTTATCGGGGCCCGGGCAATCCCGGGCCCTCCCTTTTGATGGAAAACATTCACCGCGCCGTCGGCAATGCTGTGACTGTCTCATAGCCTGAGCTATGTTTGAACTTTCTCCGCTCCTCCCCTACCCCACCGTCGTCCTATTCCTCCGCACGCCCTCCCGTAAAATGTTCTTTGCCGCGATAAGGAGAATCGGCTATGATTCTTTCGACGTAGCCGAGACGGGTCTTGTGCGTCCGGTTATCGGACGATCGGTGGAAAAAACATTTCTCTGAAATACTACGCGGAGGAGGAACAATGAAACGTAACCTGATTTTCTTTGGCTGTGGCGCGTGCGTCTTTGTACTCTTGGCGATGCAGCCTGGTGTCTTTCTCTCCGACGCAGAGGCTGCGCAGGACAAGCCAATCAAAGTGCTCGTCGTAACCGGAGGGCACGGGTTCGAGAAGGAGCCGTTCTTTGCCATCTTCAAAGGAATGGATGGCATCGCGTTCGACACCGGCGAGCAGAAACAAACCAGCGAAGCGTACGATCGCGAGCTATCGAAATACGATGTCATCGTCCTTTACGACATGCCCCAGAAAATCACCGAGGCTCAGAAGAAGAACCTCCTCAAATTTCTCGCCGACGGGAAAGGGCTGGTCGCCCTCCATCACTGCTTGGGATCTTATCAGAACTGGCCCGACTTCCAGAAAATCATCGGAGGCAAGTTTTACATCGCCGAACGAACCGAGGAGGGTGTGAAGTATCCCAAATCCGGATGGAAGCACGACGTCAGATTCAAAGTGAACATTGCCGACAGGGATCATCCCATCGTTCGCGGAGTATCCGACTTCGAGATTCTCGATGAAGTGTACAGCAAATACCTTGTGCGTCCGGGCGTCAAACCGCTCCTCACGGTTGACCATCCCCTAAGCGGAAAGGTGATCGCCTGGACACATTCCTTTGGCAAGGCCCCCGTCGTGTACATCCTGCTGGGGCACGGCCCCAGCGGCTATAACAACCCGAACTACCAAAAACTCGTCGCCAACGCCATCCGCTGGGCTGCCCGGCGCTCACGATAAGGACGGCTTGATTGCCCCCACATTCCCGGCGATGGGGCCGCTCTTCGGAGTGAATGCGATGTAGCCAGTACAAGGGTAGTGCCGGACTCGGGCACCGTTGCTTAACAATCGAGCCGGAGCTTAGCCAATCCGAGATGTGGAATCCACGCACGTCCTCTTGAGCTCCCCCTACTCCTCCGGCGGTCCCAGCTCCTCGACGTACTGCTCGATCAGTTTCAATTCCTCCTCTGTCAGGCGCCAGTCCGCCGCGCCCGCGTTCTCGACGACCTGCTCCGGCGTGCGAGCGCCGACCAGGGCAGATGTAAGGCCTTCCTGACAGATAACCCAATTCGCCGCAAGCTGCGCGAGCGTCTTACCGTGACCCTCGGCAATCGGCTTCAGTTTCTCCAAGAAATCAAGCGCTCGCTTTAGATTCTTCTTTTGGAACCAGGGTCTATGCCGTCTGTGATCGCCGAAGGGAAACTCGCGGTCGAGAGTCACCTTCCCGGTCAGGATGCCTTGTTCGATCGGGCTATAGGCAAGAATGCCGATATCGTTCTTTTGGCAATACGGGAGAATCTCCGGCTCGATCGTCCTATCAAGCATACTGTATCGCGGCTGGTCCGAGTGAACCGGGCCGTATCGCCGAAAGTCCTCCATTTGCTGCACGGAGAAATTGCTTACTGCGAGCGCTCGTATCTTGCCCTGCTCGAGCAATAGGTTGAGCGCCTCCATCGTTTCCTCCGCCGGCGTCAGGTCGTCAGGCCGATGGCATTGATAGAGGTCAATCCAGTCCGTTTTCAGCCGACGAAGACTTTCCTCCGCTTCCCTCAGAACGCTTTCCTTCGTCAGGTCGCCATAGACCTTATTCCCTTCTTCGTCAACGAACCTGGGTTGTCGTGTCGGATGCTCACAGAGCAATCCGCATTTGGTGGCGAGAATAACCTCGTCTCGGCGTCCCTCAATGGCTTTGCCCACGATTTCTTCCGAATAGCCGAAGCCATAGATCGCTGCGGTATCCAGCAACACCATTCCCACGTCAATCGCCTTTCGGATCGCTGCAATCGCCTTTTCATCATCGGTCCCGCCCCACATCCATCCGCCTATTGCCCAGCAGCCCAGTCCGATCACCGAAACCTCAATGTCCGAGCTTCCCAGCTTACGCTTTTCCATGGCATTCCTTTCTGCTTGAAATCCATGCGCTGAACAGACAGCGCAGAAGAAAACATCTCTCGAAACCTGACCCTATTCTACGAACAAACGCATCACCGTGCAACAGATGACCTTTTTCATTTTTTCGCCTTTTTTCATTTGACCTCAGCTTATCCGTGCCGCAAGATTCTTAAGAACTGTCAGAACAAATTCTTGTCCGGTGAAGACAGAGCTCAACCCGGAGCGCCGGCAGCCGCTCGACTTGATTCATCATTCGCGGGCCATACGGAAAAACACATTTGTCACGAGAACAGGATGACATGGGGAGGAGGACGAGATGAAAACGGCGATTCCGCTTGTTGCTTTAGTGCTGGGATTCAGTCTCTGCGTGATTGCTTGTCAGAAAGGTGCCTCGGTGTCGGACGAGGGGAAAAAGAAGTTCTTCAAGCTCTGGCCCGTTGGAAAAGTGAAGAAAAGCGGCGGTGTAACAACCATCGAAATTGACCCCGCGTACAGAAAAGCTCTTGTCGGCCTGAAGGATTTCTCACACATCCACGTCTTGTACTGGTTCGACAAGAACGATACCCCGCAGAAAAGGGCTATCCTTCAGGTACACCCCCGTGGCAACCGGAAAAACCCCCTCACCGGCGTCTTCGCCACAAGGTCGCCCGTCAGGCCGAACCTCATCGCTTTGTCGCAGTGCAGGATCATTTCCATCAAGGACTGCACTATCCGGATCGAATCCATTGACGCCTTCGATGATTCTCCTGTTATAGACATAAAACCGTACGTCCCTGGTTCCGACCTGATACCCGAAGCAGAAGTTCCCGGCTGGGTCGGCTGGTAGTGAAGCGCTGCCTGCCACCTGCCATAAGTCGCTCCGTTCAACTCCCCGGAAACAGCCTACGGCTTGACAAGGACATGCGGCGAGAAGATTGAAGAGGCTCGCATGTTGAAGAAGTGCGAGATGATGTTACTTATTTCATTCCAGCGGATTGCCGCATATAAGTTCAATTGCTTCTTTGACTGCCTTCCGAACGCGCGCGTCTCGATCCTTCAGCCTCTTCCTGAGAGCGGCAACGACTCCTTCGGCATCGGGAGCGATCTTCGCGAGAGCTTTTGCTGCATTGGCCCGCACACCCCACCTCTTATCCCGCAAAAGCTTGATCAGCGCCGGCACGGCCGGCCTGGCGG
>JABMQX010000133.1 GCA_013203085.1 bacterium
CAGGCCCGCGGCATTGCCCTTCGGGACGTATGCTCGAGAAAGCCAGCCGGACGTTGTCGTCTGAAAGTTGTTGACGGATGGGGCAGAAGTTTGGCAAAATTGGGATGTTACGCTGGTTAGCCTTCGGTTTCTCGAACTAACCTTTGTGGTCGAGGGAGGCTGCATCTTGGCATGGCTCGCGCGGCCGGGTGAATAGGTTTCGCGGCGCGGGTCCGGGTCTTTCGTTTGCCGGTGGGCTAATACTCTTCCGTGGATACCCACGCTCGAAATGTGCCGGGCTTATTTTTCCGAATTCATTGGGCGGGAACCTTTACTCAGGCGAGTTGCGGCGAGCCGGGACCTTTTGCCCGGATGAGCGACGAATCCTGAAACGCGGGAAGGTGACCCGCTTCATTGCTATCCGTAGTTGCCGGGGCATCCTAATATCAGGGCAAACGCCGGCCGAAGGAAAGGGCTGAGACAGGAGCATCTCGGCTTCTCCTTAGGCAAACAGTGGGCTGTTTTGCCGGATTCTGGACGAAGTGTGTTAGGACGAGAACGTATTCGGCGTCATCGAAGTGAGTAACATCTTGGGGCCGATGCGGTCTCGCGTGCGAAAACCTGAAATGTCTTGAGCCAGAGCTTATTCAGCGCACGGGCATGTAATCGAGGGAGCGGAGCTGTGAGCAAACGTAGTCTGCAAGATAAACCTCGCCTTCAAAAGAGAATGTCTGGCGATTCTCGGAGGGAGCTTCTCGGTGTCCGGCTCTCCGGCAAGGGAAAGGAACCGCACCGCCTGTGAGGAATTCCTTGAAAAAGGTGCTCGTTGTTTTTGGGACGCGGCCTGAGAGCATCAAGCTGGCGCCTGTCATTCGAGAGCTTCGCAAACGGAAGTCCGTTTTCGATTGCAAGGTGTGTGTAACGGCTCAGCATCGCGAGATGCTCGATGATGTCCTGCGATTATTTGAGATCAAGCCCGACTACGACCTGGACATTATGGTCGCAGGCCAGAGTCTTGCGGAGGTGACGGCGGAAGCTGTGAAGGGACTCGACCGGGTTTGTGAGAAAGAAAAGCCAGACCTCGTTCTGGTTCAGGGTGACACGACTACGACGTTTTGCGGCTCCCTTGCAGCGTTTTATCGAAAAATCAGGGTAGGCCATGTCGAGGCAGGCCTCCGCACAGGAGACAAGCACTCGCCGTTTCCCGAGGAAATCAACAGAGCGATGGTCACGCGACTGGCGGACTATCATTTTGCCCCAACCGAAAGAGCCAAGCGAAATCTCCTCGCAGAAGGGGTCTCGGAGAAAGATGTTGTTGTGAGCGGAAACACAATTGTGGACGCCCTGCTGTGGATGCGTGGGAGGGTGCGGCAGCGAAAGCCGGCGCTCGCCCCTGCCCTTGAGGCCGGGCTGAGTCAGAGACGCCTTGTCCTCGTAACGGGCCACAGGCGGGAGAGCTTTGGGAGGGGGCTGGAGCAAATTTGCCTCGCAATAAAGCGGATTGCGGAGACCATTCCGGATGTGTGCATCGTCTATCCAGTCCATCTCAATCCAAACGTACAAGAGCCAGTCGTGCGTATTCTTGGCGACAGCCCGCACGTTTTTTTACTTCCCCCGCAAACCTATGATGTGTTTGTCCGGCTGATGGACCAGGCGGAAATCATCCTAACCGATTCCGGGGGCATTCAGGAAGAGGCGCCTTCTTTGGGCAAGCGAGTTCTGGTAATGCGCGACGTGACCGAGAGGTCCGAGGGGCTTGATGCGGGAGTCGCCCAGCTCGTGGGGACGGACTCGGACAGGATTTTCCGTGCGGTGGCGCGCTTTCTGGAAACCGGCATGGGCAGGTATGGAGAAACGGCTCAGCGCAATCCGTATGGCGATGGCCGGGCTGCGTCTCGGATCGTGGAAGCACTGGAGCGGTTTGTCTTAGATTGATTTCACTTTTCCATGAAGAAGCTGGCAGTGGGGCGCTGATGTCTAAGCTGCGACCGTGTTCGCCATCAGAACTGGAGTGCCTGATCCCGTGATCGCGGCTGTCATCAAACAAGCACAGTCCCTGCGCGTCCGGCTCCGGGGCAAGGGACTTGGGGCAGTGTTGGCACGAGGAGCCGGCGGCGCCTTCGCTGTACGCATCCTGGGAACTGGCCTCGCGTTTGGACTTCAGGTCCTGCTCGCGCGCCTCATGCTCGCGGAAGGCTACGGCGTTTACATCTATGCTCTCTCGTGGACAACGCTTCTTGCTGTGTTCGGGCGTTTCGGCTTTGACACTGGGCTTGTCAAATTCGTTGCCGCTTACGAAGGGCGTCGTGAGTGGGGTTTCCTGCGGGGGATTCTACACCGAAGCTGGCAGATCACGTTTGCCGCAGGTTTGGCGCTGGCCTTGGTAGCGTCGTTCATCGTCTGGTTGTTGAGAGAACGCCTTGCCCCCGCGCTCCTCCCGACATTTCTGGTCTCTTTCGCGATGATGCCTTTCTTGGTGGTTGCCCAGATACGTGCGGCTGCCCTTCGCGGATTACGACGCGTGGTGATTGCCCGCGTCCCGGAGACAGTGTTTCAGCCCATCGTGTTGGCGGGCCTTGCCGCTCTTGTGTACGTCGTGCGCGCCGGGGATCTCTCCCCTCCGCTCGTCATGGGTCTCCATGCCGCAGTTGTGGCGTTCGCGTTGCTGCTTAGCTGCATCTTTCTGCGGCAAGCCTTGTCAGGGGAGGCCCGGCAGGCGGAAGTGCAATATCGGACGAAGGAATGGGCCAAGGTTTCGTCTTTCATGCTCCTGATGGCCACTATGCACCTTGTTCTCCTTCGTACGGACGTCCTGATGATCGGGGCGCTCGTGGGAACGACGGAAGCCGGGATTTACGCCGTAGCGGTTCGGGCTGCAACTTTCGTCCTCTTTGTGTTGCAGTCCATCAATGCTATTGCGGCGCCGATGATCTCACAGTTGTACGCCACAAACCGTCAGGATGAGCTGCAGCGCATGGTAACCCTTGCAGCGCGAGGCATTTTCTTCCTGACCTTGCCGGTTGCGGTCGGCCTGATGCTGTTCGGCGGAAAGGTCCTTTTCCTGTTTGGTGATGAGTTTGTGGCGGGACGATTGGCTCTGACAATTCTCTGCGTTGGCCAGGTCATCGGTGCCTTTGCGGGCTCCGTGGGATTTCTGATGGTCATGAGCGGACATCATCGAGAAGCCGCACGGGTAGTTGCGGCGAGTGCCTGCATGAATATTATCCTGAATGCCGTTCTGATCCCTCGCTTCGGAATGCGCGGCGCAGCCTGTGCGACTGCAATGACTACTGTGATGTGGAAGCTGTGGATGTTGGTATTGGTCCGTCGAAAGCTTGGCATCCGGTCTTCTGTCCTTCAAGTGATTTAGGAGGATTTGCGCCATGAACAGAAATAGAATGCCGAATCTGTTCGTCCTTGGGGCCTCGAAAGCGGGATCCACTTCGCTATACTACTATCTCCGACAGCACCGGGATATCTTCATGTCCGTCAAGAAGGAGACGTACTTTTTCAATGCGGATTCTCTGTACGAGAAAGGCATAGAATGGTATCTGTCCACCCATTTTCGGAAAGCGTCCTCGTTTCCGGTAAGGGGCGAGGCAACGACGAACTACCTGGCGCTGGCAGGCAAAGTGGCGCCGAGACTGGCCCTCGCTTATCCCAACGATCATCCCCGATTCATTGCGATCTTTCGAGACCCTGTCGAGCGCGCCCACTCACAGTATTGGCACGAGGTTAACAAGCTTCTGACTGAGAAATGGAGCTTGGAGGAGGCGCTGCTGCATGAGGAGGAGCGAGTAAAAGACGCTGATTTACTCGCTGAGGGCAAAATCAACTATCGCTATTTCCGGAATGGTCTGTACTCGCAGCAAGTGGAAACCTACTTGCAGTACTTTGACAAATCTCATTTCCTGTTTTTGTTGTTCGAGGACCTACGGAGCGATCCCCGGGCAGTCTGTCGAGCCATGTTCCAGTTTCTCGGCGTGGATGATTCCTTTCCAGTGGATGTCTCAACAAGGTACAATGTGGCAGGGAGACCGCGATCGAGAACCTTTGAGGCATTTCTGAATGAGAAGAGGTCTATCAAGGTCCTTTCGCGGCCACTCATGCGCGCTTTGCAAAGGCTCCTACCGTATGAAATAAAAGATTACCTTATGACAAAGAATACCGTGTCTTGGAGGTACCCAGCCTTATCGAGGGAGACAGAAAGCTCCCTGCGCTTGCGATATCGAGATGAGGTCATGCGTCTTCAAACTCTGATCGGGAGGGACCTCAGCGATTGGATGCCAGGGAAGCACCTGTCTGATAAACGGCATAGGAGAACCCAGCAGATTCCGGGGTGATCCATGCGGCCGGAGCGCGGAGTCTGTCGCGTCAACATGGACGCATAAACCCGCCCGGAACGGCACAACAACAGCACCTCCATCGCCCAACAACAAGGCTGCTAAACGATCATGAACCGAATGGATAAAGAATCCACTGATAGCTTCGACCGCCATCCTTTTGGACGAATGTGGCTGTCGGTTGCCGTTCCTTCACTTTTGCTTTTCTCCGTGGTGATTGACTATTCCTCCTACAACCGAATCAACACATTCGTCTATCTGTTGTTCGCGGTCGGTCTTGTTCTCCCTCTTCTGAAATTCTCCTGGGGCTTCTACTACTATCTGATCGTCTCGGTACTGAGCGACGACACGCCGCGCTTGGCATCTTTGAAGGAGACGGGAGAGTTCGCATCGGTGCACTTCACGACACTTGGACCCTTTGCTGTCATGGTGTACTGGACGATTTACATGGGCTTCCTACTGTTCTGTTATTTCTTAGCTTCGCCCCGGTCCCTTAAGCTCACCAAACTTGATAAATACATGATGGGAATAGTCCTGCTCTTCGCTGCTTCCGGCATAATCGGCGCCGGAAATCTCCTGGAATTCCCGAGGTATTACATTGTGGATTCTTCATATCTGCTGAATACCATCATTTTCTACTTCTTTATGAGATTGGCAATAACCGGGAAAAACGAGATGAGGCGGGCGGTAACGCTCTTTCTTCTGTGCTGCGGGATAAAAGCGATCCTCGGGATGTTGTACTATTTTCAGGGCTTGGGGACACCCGCGGGCGCCGGCAATTTCAGGGTGCTTCATGGTTCAACCCATCCCTTGCTTGCATCGGGCTTTTTCCTGTGCCTCAGTCTGATACTGTACATTCGGGAAATGAGGGTGGGGTACAAAGCGTTGCTCGGGGTGTTTGCCTTCACCAGTTTCTTTCACCTGGCTACATTTGGGTCAAGGGGCTCCGTCGTAATGGCGGTGCTGGGGCTGGCGCTGTTCTTGGTCCTCTCCAGACGGATGGCGGTTAGCTGGCTTCTAACGAAATACGTCGTCCTGACGGCTCTGGTCGCCGTATCATGCCTTTTCCTGATCGCAAAGGTCAGCCCGGGCACGTACATCTTCGTAGGCTGGAAACTGGAAACGCTCCTCCAGTACGATCCAGACCTGGTGGATAGATACGGTTCTTATTCAACAGTGTCCAGAATTGCGGAGGCCACCAACATCTTGGGCAAAGAGTGGGATGACAAGAGCATTTTATGGGGAAAGGGGATGGGGGGATGGTTTGATGACCGGTACTATCCCTTCCCATACGAACTCCTCGGAGGCGCCACATTCACGGAAGACCAGGTCCGCATGGGGAAGTATTTCAAGCCCCACGGGACTCCGCTGCTCCTTCTTCTGAAGATGGGAGTCGGCGGAATGTTGACCTATTATGTCTTGATGGTGCTTTTCTTGAAAGAAGCCTACCGTGCCCTCCGAAAGATTGAGGGAAGATATTGGAGAGCCGTGGGAATGGCGCTGTTAGTAACCATGCCTTTCTTCCTGTACAAAAACTTCATGTCGAAGCCTCAGGTTTTCTTCGGTGTTATGCTGGGGATTCTGGCAAACATCCATCTCCTCGTTAGCGTTAAGGCTCTTCGGGCTGGTCAAAGGCCAGAGAATGACCGCAACGGTTCCCATCTCGTACCTTTGAGTAAAGGTGCTCATGAAAGTCTGCATGATAGGCGGCTCCTACCCTCCCATGAAGGACGGGGTGGGTGATTACACGCGGCAGCTTTTCCTCGCCCTCAAGCGGGTTCTCGGAAGCGAAAATGTCAGCCTGATAACGACGGCGACATCATTATCCGTTAGCCAACGGCGTGAGGGGGTTTACGGGATTGTGAGGAAATGGGACCTGCGGAGCACTATCGGCGTCGGACGGCTTATACTCAAGCTGAGGCCGAATCTACTCCATATACAGTATCCGGGGACCGGGTACGGGCGGGCGCCGTTCATCAACCTTTTGCCGCCTTTGGTTAGAGCGGCGCTGCCGACCATTAGGATTGTGTCCACCCTGCATGAATTCGGTAACCTGAGACTTAGGGCAAAGCTGCGACTTCTCCCGGGGATTCTGGCAAGTCACAAGATAATCATCGTGGACGCCGGTTATGAGCGCAGTCTTAGAGCGGCGTACGCCCCTCTCTCGAGAAAGCTGGTTTGCATTCC
>JABMQX010000134.1 GCA_013203085.1 bacterium
CCAAACCTTTTCTCCCACTTCGGCGGCCCATGAACAACTTTGGGCAGCCCCTTCCCCGGATTCTCCAGCTTCTCCCGCCAGCTTTTCCGTGATTTCCATTTCGCGCTCATGGTCTTTCACCTCTGTTGACGGAGCCGTCGGACACTATTACGGACCTCGCCGACCGCAGTATGCTGGCGCTTGCCGTCAAACGTTTAATGTTCAGGTTCTCCCCCGGGTAGCCTAAAAATCTCCCCGCGCCACAGCCTCGGTTCCGTCGCCGGGAAGCAGCAGGCCACGACAAACCGGAACCCGAACCGGGTTATCTCCATGTGATCGTCCCGCTCATAAATCGATTCCCCCTTCTCCGTGTGTTCCTTGAAGGACGGGGGCGCTATCTCGCAGAGCCCGAGGCGCTGGAGATTCCCCGCCATCACATCGAAGTCCTCGAGTCTGTCCCCGTAGTAGTCCCTTATAAGGTCCGTCACCGCTACCCAAATGCGCTCTTCGGAACGAGGCAGCTCACTCTCCCTAAGGTACGATTCCTGAGCTTTCGCCACTTCGTCCAGAAACCGGGCCCCGGTCGGAGACAGCTGGCTCAAAACCTGTGCAAAGCCTGGGTGAATTCTGAGCGAGCAGTCTGGACTGGCCGCGTTCGCGAGCAGTGCAGCCCACTTCGTCGCAAGCTCATCGTCTTCTTCAAGAGACGCTCCTTCGAAGAGCGGAACCAGCGTCTTCAAAGGAACCGATGATGGCTCGATACCCGCCTCCTTCAGCATCCTCTGGGACTTTGCCAGCATGCTGGTGGCGTTCTTAAACCTCCACAGCCAGACCTTGTCACGAAGGAGCAATCCGAACTCCTCCGCAGCCGGGCCCGCGATTTTCATCAGAAAGTCCTTGGCGGCCTCCATGGCCGCTGGAACCCCCGATTGCGTCAATGCTTTTTCGATGTCCGTTTCCATTCCTCAGCTCCCCTCGGTTGCGCGACTTCCTCCGTTGCCAATGGTGCCAAGTCCTAGATTGACTTCATCTCCTTGCCCGTGAATCTGCCAAGGCGCGCTTCAAGCTTCTGAACGCAATCCTTATACTCGTCACGGTACTGGCGACGCTCTTCCTGTTTGTCTGGAAGGCCCTTCTCGCACAAGTCCAGGAACCAGCGAACGAGGTCTCTCTCCTGCTCGGAGAGCTTCGCTTCGCCTTCGACTATCATGTCTTCAAGCTGAGCCTTTCGTTCCCAGTAGTCGCGCCGGTTATACCGCAGGGTCCCTTCGCGATCGACGCGTTGAACAGGGTTCCTTATCCGGTGCAAGCTCCCGCAGGCTCGACGCAGTCGATGAATGAACCCTTCCCTTGCCCTCCGCCCGGCGAAGGCGAAATGCAGAATGCCGACGACGGCCGCAGCCAGAGCGAAAGCGGCCGCCAAGCCCTGCAATAAGATTGACACTGCGCCCGACGCCACGAGCGGTTGCGTCAGTCGGCAGAAAATCTTTGTGGTCATCAGCGATGCCCCTGCCTTTGGCTACATTATATGCTTTTGTCGACCACATGACAAGGCGAAAATGTGCCAGCAGGGAGGTGCATCGTAGAACTCCCCCGAGTGCAAGAAAAACAGCGGAGGGGAGGGCCCCCGCGGGGGTTCCCTCGCCTCTCGCTTTAGCGGACGCTGGAGGAATCGGACTGCTGCGTCACGCTTTTTTCAGAAGTTTCTCCAGTTCCTCGACGCTGACGGGGTTTTCGACGTTTTCCGCGATGAATACGGCTTTGCCGTCAACGGTTACGATAAGCCTGTCGCCGAGGACGAGGTCCTTGCCATCTTCCTCTCTGCGACTTTGCGTTACCTTCCTCTTGTATCCTCCCCCCCGCAACTGAGTGTCCGCCCTACACTCAGGCATTACGTCCGGTAGAATAGCAAGTGACGAAATGCAAAAGCTCTGAAGGCGTAATGGCTTCATCCCCAATATACGGTTCGCTCCGGAGACACCAGAGTCAACCTGCGTGCCATCGAAATCGAGCCACACCCCTTTGGCCGTCGCTCCCCGCCGTGGGACGCTGATGCGCGCCACTGTGCGGTCAACTACGGCTCCGGTCGGCGGCCTCCTCTGCTTGCCTGTCACGCAATAGCCTCAACCGGCGAAATGGGCGAAAGACTGACTCCTACGGCCACATCAGAATCGTTCTCGCTGCGTACCAGAGGTCTTCAGCGTTGTGCCACTCCGGGGTCGTGCCTCCCCATCCCATGTTGACCAGCACATGTCTTCGCCTGCGGATCACCCAACCGGTCCTTTCGCCTCGCTTTTCCCGGTACCTGTAGCCGTACGCCAGGCCATAGTGCCAGTCGAAGCCGACGATGGAAGCCCGGTCATGGTTCTTGATTTCGCTGATGGCCAGGTCGCGGGGGCCGTTCCAGGTCCAGGCAAGGAGTGGCGCGGTATATCTGGCGTAGTAGTCAATGACACCGCCACGATGCCCTGCCCATCCGGTCCCGCCATCCATATCCCAGGGATTGGTGGCGCCCTGACTTCCGGAGCAGTACGTCTCGATCCTGGGCACGACGTACCAGATGCAGTCTCGGACGGCGGCGTTGTTGGTCAAAGGCGTCGGGCAACCAGCGATCAGGTCGCCCGGTATTAGGTCCGGAACCCCGAACGCCCCGGCGAGACAGTCCCACATGTCCCAGAATCCGTAGAGCATGGCCCACGCAGTGGCCCCGCACCCACTCACACAGTTCTCCCCCGGCTCCTGGGAGTAGTTCCTTTGGAAAGAGATGTACTCCGCGTACCAGTATTGCCAGGAAGTCCATACAAAGCCGGTCGGCTGCTGGGCAGACTGCGTCTTCTCGCTGATCCCAAGGATGTAATCGGCTTCGCTCTGATCGGCAAACACCACGTGCATCAAGGTGGCGCCGAGCTTGAGGCCGTGCATCTGCACACCTACCGACAAGATCTTGTAGTTGACAATGTCCGGATCGTCGAACGTGACCGATGCGACCTTCTCGTTCTCAAGGATGGTGATGTCCTCGCCAAGCGGGATGAGGATCTCTTCCGGCTCGCGCCCCAGCTCGGCATCCCAGTCGGTCTTTGCGGCGTCCTTGCGTCGCCCCCGCATCTCCTGATAGACCACGGACTCCAGGTAGTCCTTCTTAAACTCGTCGTAGCTGGCGTAGGGGCCGAACTGGACGGGCGGGGGGTCGGGACCGACTGCCCCTTGAGGGTTAACGTACTCCTCATATTGCTCGTCAGCATACTGAAGAATGCCGGAGGCGAACCGAATCGGCGGGTTGCCAAGATACCCCAGGAGGTTTCCGTTCTGGTCTTCGGCGGCGACGAACCCGCCGATGTACCTTACAATACGGGCTGCCGACGTGCCGCATCTTTGACGGAGGCACTCCGTGCGCGTCGACCCCTCGGTAGCGTAATTGACGACCGGAAAATCGTCCTCAGTGAGGGAGACGAGGATATACCCGCGACTTTCCAGCCCACAGTCGCCTATAACGAGCGGTGTCTCCCCGCCAGAGGTGGGCTGGGGTTTTTGGCTTGAATCGCCGAAGGGCATGTCCGGCGGCTCCGGCTGCGGGCTGAGCAGAGCGAACTCCATATACGCGGGGCCGTCCACGCCGGGTGTGTACACTGGAAACGCTACGGGGCCCAGGAGAGCATCTTCCCACCCCTCGAGATCGCGTGAACTCCCAAGAAGACTCTCCGCAATCCCTACTGCCACGGGCGGGACGTCCTCGAAGGGGACGGTGAGAGGAAAACCCAGTCGGCGCCCGGCTCAATCTGCATCCGGTAGTAGCCGGTAGCAGACTCATAGGAATCCTGAAAGGCGCCCTCGGCCGTGATAGGAAGTGTCTCCGCCGGCACTACCTGCCACGGGCCGCCGGGGGTTTCGGATCTCTCCAGCTCCAACAAGCTGCTCGTGCAAAAAAGTGAGGGCACGACAAGAAAAGACATGAGACCAAAAGCAAGCGTTCCTTTGCTGTTCATGAGACCTCTTTTCCTGGCAATGATGAATTGTCTGGCGCTGCTTCTATCGGAATCCCCCGGGGGTTCCTTCGGCGTGGGGCAAAAAAGGCGGCGCCACCAGCGTGCTGAGCGTCTCACTATCCTCAACCACGCAGCCTAAAGCAACGGGAATCTCGAGGAATATGAGCGTGGGATGCATGACACACCTGTTTTTCACAATGCTGAGTCTGCATCCAAGTGCTCCGGAGATAAAGTGATCGTCTTGCCTTCATACACAAAAAAGAAGATTCTTGTTGACCATTTTCGCTGATTTTGGTAAGTGTACAGTGCCAGGGGGACGGGCCTAACCGCAATGACGAGGAGGACCCGCAAATGAGCATCGTCAAAAGAATCCCTGTCAAACTGTTCGTCTTTGTTTTTGCTTACACCCTCATCAGCTCTCAAGCCAGCCCCGCGTGGATCAGAAGCATTTCCTCGAACTTCGACGTTCACAATTTCACCGAAGAATATGTGAACGACTTGGAGGTGATACTTGGTGGAATTGCCGTCAACGATATAGTGAAGCTGTACGCAGGCGAAGCTTCGCGGGGTTGGATTCCATCCGTCGAGCAAAGCGAAGGAAAAGACGGAATCATCATTACGTGGAGGGCGCCGGAGAAGTCCTATCTGAAGCCGTGCGAATGGCTGCACCTGGGTCTTTCTCTTCGCGCCGGAGCTCCCGACATCACGTACGCCAAGGCAACTTGGACCATGGATGGCGAGCCGGTCGGAGTAATCGCATTTGTCTGGCAGAACTGGGTCGGCTACAAGGATTCCAGCGTCGGAGACATCATTCTCCCGCCGTTGGAGTTCCCTATCGTTCCCCGCACAGGAGAGCCGGACACTCTCATCGTGGAGAGACGTTGGGCCCTGTCCGAAAACGTGATCCCCTTGAACAATCTCACGCAAGATGACC
>JABMQX010000135.1 GCA_013203085.1 bacterium
GTGCTCAAGTCGCAGGGCTCCTCCAGACTGACCTTGTCGGAAGGCAGAGTCCTGAGCAAATCCGGCAGGTCATAGGCGAGGAGCGCGCCGTGAACCACGTTGACAAGGTGACCTGCGGCGGCCGGATTACGGACCAGATCTGACCACGAACTGAGAGACCGTGTCAGCTTCAATGTGTCGAAGAGCTGGGGTTCCAGGGCGGCGGCGTGCAGCGCCGCGGGGCCCGCCACTCCCACAGCCACTACGTTGACTCTTGCTGGGGTCTGATCGTGCTTGATCCCCCTCAGGAAGCGGGCCGAAACCAAGACGTCCTCGGCGAGCATACCGACAAACGATTTGCCGAGCAGGTACGCCAGGAAAATGTCGTCCGAGTCGCCACCCCACATATTCTGGCTGCTCGGACCGGTCTCGCCCGTGCCGCGGAGGTCAATCGCAAGCACGAGGTGGCCGGACCGGACAAGGTCTTCGATCGGACCGCCGGGCTGGGCATCAACGTGTTTTCCCTCGCCATGCAAGTAAAGGTATCGCTCGCCAGTTGGCTTCGCCGGCTTGAACATCAGGGCCGGGATGTGAATTCCTGGCTCCGACTCCAGAACCAGTTTCTCAATACGGTAGCCCTTTCTCTCAATTGTCGAAAGCCGTGTGACCTTCGGGCTGGGCAAATCCTCCAACTCGCGTATTCCGGCAATGCGCCGGACCTCGGCAACAGCCTTTTCCCGGTTGCCAGACTCCCAGAGTTGCCTCCTTTGTTTATCCAGCCCGCGATTCAGCTCGACGTTCAAATCAATCACAGAACGAGCTCCCTCCAACAGCATGGTTTGCCCAAGCGGCGTACACAGCAGCTCTCCTTCTGTCAGCGTCTTAATTTCGGGTTCGACCGCGGCCTTGTCAATCCCGGCCAGCCAGCGCCGCATCCAACGGAGCATGGCTTCACGTTGAAGCCGTGGATAACCGTGCTTGGCATCGGTCTCCACCAAAGCCACCCCCTCCGCAAATCCCAATCGCGTGTAGATTCGCTTTGCTTGCCGAAACGTGTCCCAGGTCCCATCGATGTCGAAGAAGTCGTGCGTAGATGCAAGCAAGAGAGTCGGTTTCGGAGCGCGCATCATTAAGTAATCGGCGTGGTCCATTCCGAAGGCGATTTGCGCATGAATATTCTGCTCGGCGTCCTGCGGGCCGATGGTTTCCATGAGCCGCTGAAAACTCGTGACGTAACAACTCGGGGCGGCACAGGCGACCCGGTCATCGAGCGCCATCAGATAGCTGGTTAGCGTGCCACCTCCGGAACATCCGGTGACGCCGATCTTCTTCGCATCAATGTCCTCACGGCTGGCGAGATAATCGAGAGACCGAATACCGTCCCAGATGCGATACGTCGCCGTGTTTCGCCCGAGCAGAATGCACGCTGCACCGAGGAGCGTATGCTCCGTCGTGGATTTAAACCGTGGTTTGCCGTTCTCGTCCAGAAGCTGGTACCGTTCACCCTGCCCGATGGGATCGTAGCACAAGGCGGCGATCCCATATTTTGCGAGCAAGATGCACACATGCTGATAGGACACTTTCCCATCCCGGCTGTGGCCGCAGGGCACAAGCACCGCTGGGAAGGGCGGCTTGACGTCGGGTAAGTATAGAAGAGCGGTGACGTAGTGGCGGGGCTGACTCTCGTAAATGAGTTTCTCCACACGATACCCGTCGCCATCCAACCGGCCGACGACCTTCGGGTTCAGGGGCGTGCGCTTGGGAAAACCACCAAGATGTTCGACGAAGGCGCTGCGCATGCGATCCTGGTGCGCGGCGACCTGTTCGGGAGTCTTCAACGTTTCGTACCCCTCACGGCGTCGCTGGAACGCTTCGTAAGCCCGGCTTTTCAAATAGCGACTCATCATTTGCTTTGGCGGCTTGCCGCCGATCTCTCCCAACACTGTCAGATCCTCAGCGGGAGCGTGTAGGTCCACAGAGAGCGCGAAGAGCAAGACAATCAGCAGGTGTTTCATAGTTGAACCTCCATCGTTACAAGGACAGGCCTGTCAAACCAGGCTGCGGTGTGACTATTGTCGCCAGGTCTCTGTCATGCAGCACCTTCCCGCCTGAGGTGATCCTGACGTGGCCGGCGGCGGGGCCTTTGGTGGCGAAGGTGACGGTGGCCGCCTTCAGTCCGAAGCTGAACGAGACACCAATCCTGCCCCCTCCCGAAACAAGCTCGGCTGGCGTCATTTCCGAAAGGCCTTTCTCTCCAACTTGAATAAGGTGCAAGAACACGTCCTCGGCACGCGTGTTGCCAGGTGAGACTTCAATCCGCCAGTTACCGAGCAAACCGCTTGCTTTCCACTTTCTCGCGACGTCCGGTGCCAGCTCCCAATTCCTCCCACAGGCATAGAACTCCTTCCCCGGACCGCCGATTTTCTTGAGCACAGCATCCTTCGGATGAAGCGTTCGGCAGAACAAGCGCCCGTCACCTTCGTCTGCAACAAGAATTTTGCCTTCGATCTTCGGCTCGTTCTGTGTGTGAAGCAGCCAGTCCTTCCTGTACTCCGGTTTCGTCGAAATCACGCGATCGCAGATGACGAAGTGATTCGGCACCACGAAAACAAACTGGCGAAGGGCGAGCTTGCACTTCTCTGGCCTGTAACAAGGCGTGGCATCACCGGCAACGTAGGTGTAATGCGGGTTGGTCTCGAACGCGACACACCTCCCGCCCGTGGTCCGATACATGCCTCCGCAGCTTATCCGTCCTTCTTTGTCGCTGCACGCAGGCCCCCAATAGCCCGGAAATGGCTCGCCCGGCATGTGGATCAGTATGCAGTTGTGAGCGATCGTCTGAGAGTAATAGTGCCTCAATTGATAGCCCGTCTCATTGCCTCGCGTGCCGGAATCGAGGGCGAGATATCCCTTTTTATAGATGACGAAGTTGTTCTCATCATATTGTTTGTGGCTTGGGACACGCGAACCGATCGTGAACAAACAGTAGGTGTCGTCCGGTCCGCTGCCGGATCGCATGAACACCTGGCCAAGCGCCTCGAAGTGCCGCGCGTGGAGATTGGCCTCCTGAGGCGAGTTGGGAGGAGGGGCCTTCTCCAACTCGGTCAACAGAAAGGGATAAATCGGCCACGTCCATGAGTATTTCTTGACATTGTTGGGAAGGATTTCTCGGATATGGGCGGCGAGTGCAGCACTCTCCGGGTGCGACTTGCCGTAGAAATGCATGATCTGGGACATGTGTGTATAGAGATTATGGACGGGTAGTGCGTTAGTGTAGTGGTAACAATCACCCGAGCCGAACTCCCGTGGGTAAGGCCCGGGCAGCCAGTTCCACATGACCCAGTTGGGGAAAAGGGCGAGGTGAGGCCAGTCCGCGGCGGTGTCCTCGTTCGTGGCTGATTTCCAGGTGTGAAGGAAATTGAACTGTGCCCACGGGTACGCGCCCATGCCATAGTTGACCGCGGCGGTCGCCAGCCCGCCGTCGTCTCCGGCACACTGTCTGCGATAGTTGAACAGATCCTCGTTGTATTTGTAGCCAAGCTGCAGGAAGCGGAGCGCTGTGGCATCATCAATTCCATCGTTGTAGGCGGCCAGTCCGGCGAACCAGACGAGGTTCCGCACGCCGTAGAATCCCGATGTGTGATCGCTCTCGTTCAGCCGGTAGATTCTACGCCTGCCCGGACCAGGCTGCACGGCTTCGATGTGCTTGAGAAATGGCGAGAGAATCGCGCGGCGCTCATCGGGCGTCAAATCGTTGTACAGCCAATCGTAGGCGGCCAGCGCGCACACGCGGCTTGTAGAGTACCAGTTGACACACATGCCTTTCTCATAGCATTCGTCGTACGCCGCCACGCTAATCTGGAGCATCTTCTTTGCTGTCTCGAGGTACGACTTGTTCCGGGTCAGCAAATAGACAAACGCGGTCTCCATCGCCTCCCGACCCCACTCTCTCGGCCGGGGAAGCTCGACCAGCTGATACCCACCATCCGCTTTCTCGCGATAAGCCGGAGACGTCCCGCGGCCTTGAGGCATCGGATCAGCAGGATAGCGGTCAATCCTTCGCCTCAGGCTGATGTACCACTCCTTTTCCTGCTGAAGCGCCCGGTCTCTGACTTGTGGCCACATGTCCTTGTTGAAGAAAAGGCGTGGATGATCTTTGCGAATCTTGGCTATCCAGTTATCGTCAGCGCTTTGGGCCAAGCCAACCACGAGAAGCGTAGCTGCAGCAATTACTAACCTTTGCCTGCGAAAAGCCATGGGGTCGTCTCCTCAATAGCGATGTCACTGGGGACCGCCTGCACTGTGGCCTCCGACGAGTTAACCAGGTGCAACGAAACGAGAGGAAGCCCAAAACAAGTCTTCCTCCAAGAGAGACCATAACGCGCTCCAGGTTGTTCAGGCAACGACTGAGTTCCGGAAGCGGACACTAAGTAACGCTTTCGACCGAGCGGAAACAAGAAGCGGACAGGCTACAGCACGGATCGTTGAGCATACGTGTGCATAGGCCCGTTTTGAGTGAAAAGGAAATAGTACGTGCGGTGAATCCCAAATCGTCCAGATTGCCAAGATGGCGGCGCGATTTTTCCGAAGGTGCAGCCGATGGAAGA
>JABMQX010000136.1 GCA_013203085.1 bacterium
GACCTCAGTTGCAAATCGGGACACCAAAAAGCTCGTCTGCGAAAAAAATCAAGAAAAACACTTGACAGCCTCCAAGTCCGTGCTACTATTGGAGCAGAATACTTTGTGAAGCAAACTACTATATTACGCAAAGATGTTTATCGCGGCGGAAGGAGGTCAGCCATGACACCACATATCAGCTTGAAAGAAACCGAGCGAAAAGCCTTCAGGGATTCCCAACAGGACGGTCTTATGGAAATTGTGATCGGCATCTGCCTTGTGGCGATGTCCGCGCGTCTGCTTTCACGCCCCCTGATTTTCACGTTAGCCTTTCCGCTCTTTCTCCCAAGGATTCTTCTTCCGGCCTTGAGGAAGCGGTTCACATATCGGCGGATAGGGTATGTGAAACTCATCCCGGATGAGGCGAAAAAGATCGTTCCAGGCATCTTTCTCATCCTGCTCATCCTGATCGCTGTTATGGCCGTTGCCCTACTCCTTTTCGGGGACGTATCGGATTTCGATCTTTGGGTGAAATGGTGTCCGGCCCTTTTCGGGACGCAGTTGGCAGGCTTGTTTCTCTCTCTCGCGTCCAAGACCGGGTCTGTTCGGCATTGCGTTTTTGCCGTGTGGTCAGTGGTGAGTGGATTCGTCTCGTCAATTCTCAATTTCGAATTCCGAACCGCAGGCGTATTCATCTACTTTCTCATGATGGGGGGGCTACTGGCTCTCTGGGGACTGGTTTTGTTCATTCGTTTCCTGCGCAAATTCCCAACACCAGCAGAGGAGGTGATGGCCTATGCCAAGGACTGAAGCCGACAGTGAAGACAAACAGCCTCTCGCCAGAATTGACCGGTTAATCCACGAGCCGGCTCGGCTCATGATTCTGGCGCACCTCTATGTCGTCGAAAGCGCAGATTTCCTCTTCGTAGTGCGTCAGACGGGGCTAACCTGGGGCAACCTTTCCTCGCACATGAGCAAACTGGAAGCGGCGGGCTACATCAAGATAAAGAAGGAATTCGTCGGCAAGAAGCCCCATACGATGCTCCGCCTCACCAACAAGGGTCGGGCTGCTTTCCGGGAGTACCGGCAGAGTATGAAACAGGTTCTCGATGACCTGCCTGAATGAGCCACGGGCGCACAGAATCAAAGCAAGTGACCGGGCCGCTGGCCAAGAGGTGGATGGGCAACTATCGACAGTTGAAGAAACTTCTGCAGGGGGTCTGCGAGGAGGGGTGGCTGCGTGTGGTAAACCGAAAGGAGTACGCCATTGGACCTGATCCAACAACAGGCTCCCGACATTGACGGCGACCGGGGTATCAATCAGCGACAGATCTCGCTCGGCGCCCAGATCGAACTTGGCTGCCATGTGCCCGCTTCACGCATTTCCCTGCAAGTTGATTGACGCCGCCCAATCCCAGGTGATAGCATACCTATGCGAGTGCGATCGTGACAACAACAGCCCAATGTCGGAGGACCACTCACTATGAGAACAAGACTGCTGCCGCTTCTTGCTGCCCTTTGCCTTCTCTCGCAGATCGGCTCAACACGAGCCGCCACCGAGAAGTCCGAATCCTCTCTGTGGAACCTTGCTCTGAAAAACAAGGACACCCTCTGCTTCTCCACCCTTTTCACAGCTCAGAACGTTCGCCAATACCTCTCGTCGGCGGAAGGAGTCGAAAAAGCCGTTCGCTGGTGCAAAGAAACAGCCGTCTCCAAAGTCTTTCTCGAATCGTTCCGGGGCGGTTACCGCACCGAGCGCAAATGGCTTGAAAACGCCAGAGACCGTTTCCGAAAGGAAGGCATCGAAGCTTCCGGCTGCATCACAACCACCGGTCTCGGCAAGAAATCGGTCAAAGGCTGGGACAATATCTGCTGCTATACCCACATCCCCACCCAGGAGAGGCTCCAGAGCGAATTCGAGTTCGCCGCCAGTATCTTCGACGAAATCATGACAGACGATTTCCTTTTCACTGATTGCCAGTGCGAGGAATGTAAGAAAGCCAGAGGCTCTCGTTCCTGGGCGGAATTCCGTTGCGACCTCATGCTCAACGTGTCCAGAAGAAGAATCCTCGAAGCCACGAAAAAGGCCAACCCCAGGGCAAAGATCATCATAAAGTATCCCCAGTGGTACGACAACTTTCACGAGAGAGGCTACGACGTTGTTCGGCAAACGAGAGACTTCGATCTCATCTGGGTCGGAACCGAATCTCGCGATCCCGATAGCCAGCGTTGGGGAAGAAAAGCGCAGTACGAGTCCTATTTCATCATGCAGTGGCTGGGGAAGATTGGAAAAGAAAAGACTGGCGGCGGCTGGTTCGACCCATACGGCACAAGCCCGCCGACATATGTCGAGCAAGCCCGCCAGACCATCCTCGGACAGGCGAAGAACGCTCTCCTGTTCTGCTACGGCTCACTTCAGAGTAAACAAGGAGCCGCCAACGTCGCTCGTCTCCGAAAAGAAATCCCCGCCCTTTTCCACCTCGCTCGCCTCGTCCACGGCAAACCCATCGTCGGCATCCATGCCCCCAAGCCGCCGGACAGTCCCCCGAAGAAAGAGTCTTATGTCTTCGACTTCGTCGGAATGCTCGGTCTCCCGCTCGTCCCCTCGGCAGAGGTCGATCCCAGCGCCAAAGCCGCCTTTTTCTCCCAACACGCCCTCGCCGACTCCACCTTCTCACAGAAGTTGAAGAACATGCTTCGTGCCGGAAAACCGATCCTCATAACCAGCCATCTGGCGGAGGACCTAAAGCGTAACCTCCCGTCGGAAGTAAAGAATCTTCAGATCCTCAAGGTGGGCAATGAACCCCGCGACCTCTACAAACTGAGCCGGGAGCAACTCGATCCAATCCGCAAACCTCTTCTCTTGCCCTTCGGCATCGAATTCTCAGCGCCTTCTCGCGTCGCACTCTACCTGTACGGCGACGACCTCGTCGTAATCGAGAACTTCAACGACAACCCCGTTGAGGTTTCATTATCGAAAAGAGGAAGTACCCGCCTCGCCCCCATCTCCCTGAAGCCCATGGACGAAGGTGTCAGATGCCAGATCAAGGGCAGCACCCTTCGCGCGAGCTTCCCCCCTCGCTCCCTTCTTGCCCTGCGAGCGGAGGTTCAACGCTAACTGTCGCTTGGCTCGGCCTGGCCGCCAGGGCCGCTGCTTATTCTGAGCGACTTGCTTACGCGGTAGGCGATTGTGTGCGAGGTCTTAATGTCCGGCAGCACGCCTGCGGACTTCCGGGCTTTCACCTGAATCCTCACCGTAGATGCGGTCAGTTCCTCAAGTCTGACAGTCACTTTCGATTTCCGCACGTACCCCTGTATAATCCCTAACTCCTTGTCCTTGATTTCGATGGCGCCGGCCTTGTCAAGAACCGCCAGGGAAGCGTCCCACACCTGGGCATAGCTCCGGTCGAATTCTGTTTGCACCGTGTCCTCGCTGATTGCCATCCCACCGATCACGCCTCCCCCGACAAGGGCGATGGGCACAAGAATACATCCGGATAGAGCGCATGTCATGCAGACCCCGAGGCTCACTGCGATTATCTTTTGCACTTTCTTCCCCCTTTTCTGTCCGCGTGGTTCAATTCTTGAGCGGACGGTCCTGGTTTCTATGGCGCCCAACACTGTTCTCAGACAAAACCTATGGTATCAGCTCAACGCGGTAGAACCGGCGCTGCGCCTCCGAGGCAGGGCCGAGGACATGCTGGCCCACGTCGATCCACTCATTGACGCCTGTGCCGGATGGCGGGCGGATAAGACTCCCGCGACTCCAATCCAGGAGATCAACCGAGACCCATACACGATAGGTTTTGCCGCTCGCGCTGTCCCACTCGACGACCGGCCCCTCGGGTCCCCAGGTGATTTCGCCCACGCCGAAATCCCGCCGAAACTTTTGAATCCTGTGATTCTTCGTGTCCGCGACGAACACATATCCCAATGAGTCCACCGCCACGCCGGAAGGCCAATTGAACTCTCCGTCGCTTGCCCCCGGGCATCCCCATTCGGCAATGAACCTGCCCCAGCCATCGAACTTCTGAATCCTGTTATTCCATCTGTCCGCGACGTACACATTCCCGAACGAATCCGTCGCTACATCAGAGGGATCGTTAAACTCCCCTCGGGCAGAACCGTTCGAGCCCCACTTCGTCAGGAATTTCCCGGAGGAATCGAACTTCTGAATTCTGTCGGTGTGAACATCCACTGCGAATACGTTTCCCGAAGCATCCACCGCTATCCCCAGAAGTGTTCCGAATTCTCCGTCGCCGGAGCCGGGACTTCCCCATTTGCCCAGAAAATCTCCATCCGAATCAAACTTTTGAATCCTTGCGTTGCCGCAGTCCGCCACATATACGTTCCCCGAAGCATCCACTGCAACGCCAGCGGGTAGGAAGAACTCTCCCTCTCGGTTCCCGAAGGAACCCCACGCTGTCACGAAGTTCCCCCCGGAATCGAATTTTTGAATTCTGTCGTTCTCCCTCTCGGCGACAAACACGTTGCCCGATGAATCCACTGCGACGTCCACGGGTTCGTCAAACTCGCCATTGCCGGAACCTATCGATCCCCAGGGCGTGTACATGCCGCTCAACGCCGCGTCCAGCCTCACAATCCTATGGTAATGAGTGTCCGCAACGTACACTTTTCCCGAGGGACCGACTGCTATGCCATCGGGCATGTAAAGCTCCTCCATGGCGGAGCCGCAATCTCCCCATTTCGCCAGGAAATCCCCCCACGTGCCCATCTTTTGAATCCTACAGTTGTCGCTGTCCGCCACGTAAACGTTCCCCGCCGAATCCACAGCTATGCCCCAGGGGTCTCTAAACTTCCCGTCACCAGAACCCTCTGAGCCCCACTTGCCCTGAAAAACCCCGGAGGTGTTGAATATCTGGACACGGTTGTTACCGGAGTCCGCGACGAAAACCTTCCCCCACGAGTCCACGACTATCCCGTAGGGGTCTATAAAATTGCCGTTGTTTGTTCCCTCCGAGCCCCATTTGGTCAAGAAAACTCCGGAGGAATCGAACTTCTGAACCCTGTTGTTTCCCAAGTCCACAACGTAGATGTCCCCCGCCGAATCAACCGCTATCCCACACGGTGTATCAAACTCCCCATTGCCGGAGCCTTCCGAGCCCCACTTGCCGAGGAAAGCCCCGGCCGAGTCGAATTTCTGTATGCGGTGGTTCAGCGTATCCGCCACGTAAACGTTCCCCGCAGTATCTACCGCCACGCAGTAAGGCCAGTTGAACTTCCCGTCCCCGGAACCGTAGCCGCCCCATTCCGTAACATACCTCCGCATGAAATCGAACTTCTGTATCCTGTTGTTCTTCGTGTCCGCAACGTAAACGTTGTCCCAGGTATCAACCGCGACGCCGTTAGGGGACGAGAACTGCCCTTCACCACTTCCCCGCGAGCCCCATTTCCTGAACAAGTTCCCCGAGGCTTCGAACTCTTGAATCCTGTCGTTGCCGGTGTCCGCGATGAAGACACGCCACCCGGAACCCACCGCAACGTCATGAGGTTCATCAAAATGGTACGACGCCGATGGCCATACCTTCACAACCGAGTAAGTCTCTTCAGCCGCAACCCCTGAAAGGCAAAAGCAAACTACAAAACCTGCCATCCACGAGAAAGCGAGTTTGAAGAAGCGTGGAGCTTCTGGTCTTTCCATAATCTTCCTCCTCTGACCGAATCTTTCTCCTGCCACAACGCCTACGCAGGCAGCACACCTCGGGGCGACCGGGACAGTACACGCTATCCCTTCAATCCCATATATATGGGCGCAACGACGGGTCTCCGAAGAACATCATCTTATGGACATGTTGGAAGATAGCCCCGGCATACCAATCGCCCCAGTTGTCTTCGATGTCCGGGAAATCTTCTCTTATGAATGTTATCACGGCCCATTTCCAGTCCTGACCCAATGAAAGGGACCCGCTCCACCTCACGTATTCCTCAGAAAAGCGCTGGACACCAAGGCGGCTAACCTCAAAACGTTTCTTCTTTTCATTCTGCCCTCTCTCCCCGCGCCTTGAACCAAACGCCCTTTCAGGCGAATTGCTGCCCTGGCCTCACGGGACGACTACGACTCGGTAAAACCTTTTCGACGCACTGCTGACCGTCGCATCACGCCATTCCGTTGTCTCTTCAAGGGCCGTGATTTCTCCGCTGACAGTCCGCCAGTCGCTCATGTCATCGCTCGCTCCGACCCAGTATCTCATCCCGGGCACGCTCTGCCAGCGAAGGATCATCTCCCCGTTCAAGGACATCTCATCTACCCGTAAGACTGAACCGTCGTCTCTTGGATGGGTGCCTGCGACAAACTCCCCCAGATTGGCTTGACCATCGTCGTCTGCGTCCTTGTCGGCATCGGTCGGATCGAACTTATTGAAAAC
>JABMQX010000137.1 GCA_013203085.1 bacterium
GTCCTGGCGTTCATCTCCGTCCTGCTCGGCCTCGTACTCAAAAAGGTGTCAGACCATTTCTTCGAGAAAAAGCTGATCCCAATGTTCCAGAAAACGCGATTCGCATTTGACAATCTGCTTGTGACCGCCGCCAGCAAACCGTTGGGCTATCTGTTCTTGCTCGGGGGCATCGGGGGCGCCTTTGCAGTCCTCCCACTGCCCTCCAATGCGAGGAGGGTCATTTTCGGGGCAGTGAAGGTCTTTCTGATCGCCGATGTGCTTTGGTTCCTGTTCCGGAGCGTTGACGTCGCAGTCGCGTACCTCACAAGGCTTGCCCAGCGCACCGACTCGAAACTGGACAACCAGCTCATTCCCCTGATACGTAAGGCCCTGAAGGTCACCATCGGCATTGTGTGCTTCCTGTGGGTCATTCAGAATCTCGGCTTCAGCGTATCGAGCCTTTTGGCGGGGCTTGGCATCGGCGGGCTGGCTGTCGCACTGGCGTTCCAGGACACCCTGGCGAACTTTTTCGGGTCCGTTTTCATTTTCCTCGACAAACCTTTCGCGGTGGGCGACTGGATAAAAGTGGGCGATGTGGAGGGCATCGTCGAAGACGTGGGCTTCCGTTCCACCCGCATCCGAACATTTCCGAAGAGCCTGGTTTCCATCCCCAACAAGACCGTGGCGGGCGCAACCATTGACAACTGTTCCAAGATGCCCAAACGCCGCGTCAGCCATACCGTCGGCGTCACCTACGATACCACACCCCAGCAGATGGAGCAGGCAGTTGCCGCCATACACAACATCGTCAAGAGCGATGAGGGCGTGGACAACGAGTACATCGTCGTCCGCTTCACTGAATTCGGCGATTCGAGCCTGAATATCCTCGTCTATTACTTCACCACTGCTGTCGGTTTTGCCGACCACGTTGCAACAAAGGAGCGCATCAACCTCGCTATCATGCGCGCGCTGGAAAACCTCGGGCTTTCAATAGCCTTCCCAACACGCACGGTCTATCTCGAAGGGGACATCGCAAAACAGCTCGGCAATCGCTTCGTAAAAAGTGAGCCAGAGATGAAACCTCGGTCTCTTTCGCCCCCGGCGAGCGAGGACGAGAAGTAGAATCGAACCGGGTGAAGGGCGCCTCAGTCCTATCAACTCCGTGGGTTCGGCATTGCCCAGCGGAGCCCTCACTTGCCCCCAACATCTATCTTCAGGCACGGTAGTTGCTTATTCACATCGGTGCTTTGGAATTATTGTGTTCTCTGTCAGGGGCAGTGGCGGCGTTTGCCCCCCAAGGCCCGGAGGTATGCCGGGCTGGCTGAGACGCCTTGTCGCAGCGTAAATTCAGCTAAGACGAAGATCGGCAAGGGTCCGATGCCGTTCGCCGCACGGCTGATAGGATACCCTCCCCGCCGAGAGGGAGAGAGAAACCGGTGTGGATCCAGCGGCGACGGACTCCGAATACCGGAGATACCTGTCTCAAAAGTGATGCAGCCCTCGTCCGGGGCGAGAAGGAATACGGCTCCGCCGCTCAAAGTGTGCACTGCGCGGTACATATTTGTACATCTGCCGGTGCCCTTTGCCGGGCAGAGGACTTAAGAGGGAGATTGATCCTGCACACACTGAATCAAATCGCTGGCTTCTCAGAAGTCACCGGCAGGCAGGTTTGGCGATGTTCTTCAACCGTTGTCGCCCGGCCGCCGAACTTCCTTCGACGTAGCTGATACAGAATTGCATTTTTCATTGGCACATGCTCGAGAGAAACGCTGTCCGCAAGGACCAGTTCAAAAGAGGAGGTCCCAGAACCATGATAGCCGAAAGCGTCATTGACGTTGAAGACCTTGCAGTCGTTTACCGCAACGGCAAGAAGAGCAAGCGGGCTGTTGACGGAATCTCATTTCGGGTGGGCCGAGGGGAATGCGTTGGCTTCATCGGTCCGAACGGAGCGGGGAAATCCTCCACCATCAAAGCGATAATGGGTTTCCTGTTTCCCGCTTCGGGGAAGGTGAGAGTCTTCGGTACACCGGCGGGGAGTGTCGAGTCTCGCAAGCGAATCGGCTACCTGCCGGAGGTTGCCCTTTACTACCCGTTCATGAAAGGACGGGAGCTGCTGGAGCTTTACGGGGGTCTCCACCGCATCCCGCGAAAAGAGCTGAAGTCCCGCGTCCCCAAGCTGCTGGAACGTGTGGGTCTGAATGGGGCGGGTGAGACCCTCATCCGCAACTACTCAAAGGGAATGCAGCAGCGGCTCGGAATCGCTCAGGCAATCATATCCGACCCGGCCTGCTTGATCTTCGATGAACTTTCAGCCGGCCTCGATCCTCTCGGACGCCACGATCTCCGTGAAGTCCTCCTCGACTTGAAAAGGAAGGGGACCACCATCTTCTTCTCCTCTCACGAGCTGTCGGAAGTCGAAACCCTGTGCGACCGCGCCATCATGATTCACGAAGGCAAGATCGTTTGCCGAGGGCAAGTCGCCGACCTGATGAAGCCCCTCGACCGGTACGAGATCGAGTTCAGCGTATCCGACGGCGCCGACGTTATGTCCCTCATTCCCGCCGATGCGAGGGTCCAAACCAGCGGCGGCACCAAGCGTGTCCGTGTGCGAAGTCATGAGACCTACTCGAGACTGTTGACTTCCTTTGTCAACGCCGGGGCGGTCATCCACCACAGCGAGGCTCATCGGGTTTCTCTCGAGGATTACTTCATCAACATGATTCGGCCCAACGGAGACGAGAACGCATGAAAGCGTATCTGAGAAACCTCTGGTTAGTGGCTAAGACCATCGGTATCGAAGCCATCCGCCGGAAAGAAATATATGCCATCGTTCTCGTGTCCCTCGTCCTCATAGGCGGGCTGCGGATGGTGAAGTTCTTTGATGTGGAGGGGCTGGGGAAATTCTACCGTGAGATTTCGCTCAAAATCATGAACGTCGCCACATCCCTGACCGTAATCCTTCTCGCCGCGAGGCAGCTTCCTCGGGAGTTTCAAAACCGGACCCTCTATCCCCTCCTCGCAAAACCGGTCGGGCGAAATAACTTCCTGCTCGGCAAATTCCTCGGCGTCATGTTCGCGGCGGCTTTCTGCTACGGCTTGTTCATGATCGTCTTTCTCGTCGGAAGCCTCACCGTCAAGGTGCCGATCAACAACGAGCTTTTCCTCCAGTTCGTGTATCTCCAGTTCTGGAACTTTGCGGTTCTGGGCGCCCTCGCTTTTCTGCTATCCCTTTTGGTTAACATTGACGCCGCCATTACCATCTCCGTCCTTCTTTATCTCTGCTCACAGGTCCTCATGGCGCTCATGAGCTACCTGTACGACTACCTCAACACCCTGCAGCAGAGCCTCCTCATGGGGCTTCATTTTGTCGTCCCCCAGTTGTCGCTCTTCGATCTGTCGGGCAGGGCGGTCCATGAAATCTGGCCTCCCATCGGCTCCTGGGCGATTCTCGCGCTAACGGCCTACGGAGCCGTTTACACATTGCTGTACCTGTCGGCGAGCTACCTCCTGTTCCGCCGCCGTGCTTTGTAGAAAGGAGTTTCTGAGATGCTGCGTCGCGTTTTGCTGATTGCTCGAACCGCGTGGCTGGAGTCCCTTCGGCGTAAGGACTTCTATGTCCTTCTGATTTTCGTCGGCCTGTTCGTCGGA
>JABMQX010000138.1 GCA_013203085.1 bacterium
TGAACACATATCGGTTCTGGCACAGATTTTGGCAGGTGGGGGATCAGGCGGTGAAGTCCTGGGCCACAGCCAAGTGACAGTCCTTATCACCCCGGCTGCCAACAGCGCGAACGCTATGACTCGGACGTGCTGTCGTTTCATGGAAAAGTCCCTTCAAGCCCAGAAAAACAATTTGAAAATTTTTTGCGCGAAAACCAACGGCAGGGCATACAATATGTCGTAACCGCCTGACCCATCGCCTCGAAGTCCACTACCCCTATTCAGGTCACCAATTCTCCGATGGGAGCTGTACGGACAGGCGACACGACCTCAGTAACCCCGCGCCTGATCCGCCGGCTCACGCTACCACCAAGAGGATTCATTTCGCGATATTCCTTCCGGTAAAACTGTCGAGTCGTTGGCAGGAGTGTCAGGGTCAACCTCACGCCGCTGTCGCCAGCGCTTCTCAATAAGCCTCCCCAGAACAAACATGACAGCCAGAAAAAGCACAACAATCAGGATGTCTCGTACCCTGCGCTTTATAGCCAAGGAGGCGCTGGGCGGCCCCGCTGTTCTTTGACAAACTCGACCACCGCCTGTGGACTGGCAAATTCGGGGCTCTCGTAGCTTGAGGCGGTGCAAACCATTTCTAGTTCGTCTTCTGTAGGATTCAGCTCTTGCCATTCGGGTAGGAGCATGGCCAGTTCAACGGTTTCGGGAATGTCTTCTGTCATGCCATCGCCCTCTCGCCTTTTTCGTTCCCCTTTTTGGAATCACTCGCCCGCAATGCTAACACAATCTCCCAGCAAAACAGAAGGGGGAAGCATCGCGAAAACTGACGATGCTCCCCTTTCAGCGGCCAGCACAGCCAACCCCGGGGGTATTCCTGCCCCCGCTCCTCATGTCGCGGATTTAGCAATCGCATAGCCATCTTTCCTCTGCGGGTACTGGGGGAAGAAGAAGCCAGGAAAAAATCAATCAAGTGTACTGGCTCATGGAGTTGTCTTTGGGCGATGGGTACGTCTATACCTTCCAGAACGGCAATAGCAGAAGACTGCAATTGCCTAAAGACAACAGAACGCCAGCACCGTCAAGACTGACAGTGTTGGCTTGCATGCATCGGACTTCTTGATATTTACGTCGGACTGATGCCGACCATAAGGCAAGATTGTCCATATTCCCTACCATAACGCAGGAGACACGCCATTCGGAAACCTCGGACTGAACCGCTTGGCTTACAGCGCAGCAGTTTTCCTTTGAACCTCGACGAGAGTTCGGCAATCTGAAGGCAACATTTCCGAAAGAAATGACAGAAAGTTCTTGACCTATCGCGCGGAATTTGATATAAATTCTTGGGGTTCCGATGAAAGGGAGGTACTATGCTAAAGTCAGGTGGCAGAACTGCAGCAACGTTCACCGGGCCGGACTTCTCAGTCTATCCTGGGGAAGAGGTTCGGCAATCTCCTGAACGCGCAAGGGAATACTTCGAGGCTATCATTCCCGAAGTTAAACGCCGCGCGGAGATTGTCTTCCGCTTCTCGAACGCCGAGCAACGCCAAGAACAGGTTCAGGAAACGCTATGTATAGCGTGGAAGGATATGCTCCGGTGTCTGAGAAACGGAAAGCGTTTTACTCCCGCAACCCTGACCTATTATGCTATCCTTCACGTGAAGTCCGCCAATTACCATAACGGTCCCCACGTTCAGGATGCAATGTCGGAGGCAACGCGGATAAGGGGAAGGTCTACCATCGAAGGTTTAACGGAAGGACTGATTGACCGGAAGGTCAAATCTCCGGCAGAGCAAGTCCGCGTCAAACTGGACTATGGGGGTTTTCTCCGGTCAGGTCTCTTAAAACCGAAAGAGCGAAGGGTTTTCGGTCTCTTGGCAAAAGGCTACCGCATGAAGGAAATCGCACGCCGTATGAACGTCCATCACTGTCACGTATGGTACTTGAAACGCCGTATTGCTGAGAAACTTGTCTGCTACTTTGGGGAGGAATTCCCGAATGATTGATGACCTTAACCATTCTTGCGAAGACAACATAGCCCACGCCTTCTCCGGCGGACTTCGCTGGATTGATTGTGTCGTGAATCTTTGTGAAGAGGATTCGGGAAATCAATCTTGGGAGGTTGTCTTCGACGATGGCAAGAAGATTGTGATTGAAAGCCTGCAGGACGCCGCCGATTTCTTCTCGACGTGCAAGCGTGTAGAACAGGACAAAGTGAATCCGCGGCGCCTTATCGCTCGCTGTGCGTACGAGTACTATGAAGGCGCGGAGTGAATCTTCTGAGTGAACCCGAAGACCTGCCCAGTGAATCTTCTCGTGAACGATTGAGTGAATCTTCTACCTTCCTGCCCTCTACTGAGTCCTCACCATCAACTTAGCAGCCAAAGCCTTCCTCGTCTCTTCCGGCAAAGCAGCCAAAGCTTGAGCCAACGCCAGCACTTGTGGATCGACCTTCTCTTCCTTCTCTTCTGGCTGCTGAATCTTCCGCCTTAGCTCTTCGGGATTCACGTGAGTGTAAATCTGCGTCGTTGAGACATTCGCATGCCCCAGAAGCTGCTGGACTTCCCGTAAATTCAGCCCACGAGACAGCATCCTGGAGGCGTAGGTGTGCCTCAGCACGTGAGGACTGACCCTCTTCGCGATCCCAGCCGCCTTTGCGAGGGTAGCCACAAGGTGGTGCACATACCGAGGAAGCAACGCCTTGCCCTGGGTGCGAAGCCCGAAAAAGAAAGGATCACGTGCGTTCTTGCCCAGAGACTTTCTCCTTTCAGACCACGCCCGAAGCCAGCCTTGCGTCGCCTGGTCAACGGGGACGACGCGGTCTTTGCCTCCCTTGCCCAGGTTCACGCGGATCGTGCCTTTCTCAAGGTCCAGGTCGTGTCCTTTGAGTGCCACAACCTCACTGACACGCAGACCTGCCCCTACCATGACCTGAAGCATAGTCCGGTTCCGAAGCCCTGTCGTGGACTTTGTGGAGTAGATCGCACTCAGCAAAGCCTCGACTTCAGCGTCCGTCAGAGTGACAGGAAGCCGCTTTGGCCTTGATTTTGCCTTTCTCACTGTCATTTTGCCCGTTCCTCCTTTCTACTGCCTATTTCGGCTATTATAGGATATAGACAGAGGGGTGTCAAGGGCTATTTCTGGAAAAGCTACGTTTTCGGCGCAAGATAAGGCAATTCGGCCCCGGCCGGATTTTTACTCATACAGGTTGCGGAAACGGTTCGGTTTGAGGGTTGAGGCTTTCTATTCGGGCAGAAGAGAAGACGAAATCATCATTTCTCCTGTATGAATCTCAGACAGCCTAACGCGCCGCTATCTCGTAGTGAATCGCTCCGGAAGCAAAAAAGGTCCGGAAGCACCGCCACGATGAATGCCTCCGGACCATCAAGCATTGGCCGCGAGAACCGTGGTTCCGCGACTTCAGAAGGTAGGCTATTCACCTCGCCCAACATTGCGTTGCTGGTTTTGCATGCCTCCACCTGATTACTGAGTGACGGTTGGCCCACTCGTTGGACGCAGCGCATGAACATGCAGGCAGACCGGCTCGTGACGGTTCAACGGCTTACGTGTATCACCCCTCCGCTCCATGACCTCACCAACGCCCATCCCTCTTCTGTCACAGGCCACAAGATGCCAAGATCAGTCAATTCTACGCCTAAGAACCCTGCAGCCGCCTTGACGGTCTCTGTTGCTATGCCCGACCTCCGATAGGGCTTATATATCCATATCTTATCAAGGCACCATCGCCACGTAAGACTTTCCGACACCAGCTTTAGCTTATCCCCGTCAAATTCGTACGTGTGACATTTTTTCCAACCGACGAGCAGAATACCAACGGTCCGACGGTCTCGGACCGGAATGAAGGCGCGGGGGCGATAGTTTCCGTATACATCGTCTGGCATTTCCCGGTACCAGCCGATCTTATCCCCCGGGACTTCATCACTACGATCCATCGTATTTGCCAACTCTGCGGAGTAAACCATCTCTTTTCGGGAAGATCCCGGCAAAACGCAGAAGACTTCCAACCCCTTCTGTTCGTGGACGCAGTTTGTATAGGGTAAGTGACATCGTGCGACGTGCGCCCTCATATACCCCTGGACCCATTTGTCTCCCAGGTGGGAATAGTGAGAGAAGCCACGCAAGCAACTAGGACACAGCAATTCAGGATTTAGCTGCCCCATGCGTGACCTCCTGCATCTCTGAGAGAAGCAGACCTCGATAGAGAGCAAGGGGAACCGTCAGATTCGGGACGGTGCCGCCGCCAATCCCCGAAAGGCAAGCCAGTTCTCTTGCTTTCATCGAGCTGCTCGACTGCAACAGCAATCGGAGAAGCGAAGAAAAGGATGCTGGGAGGCGGGCGCGTAGCGATCTCAGCAGAGCAACGTCAATCCGATCCGGGTTCCTCATTCAGTCACAGGTGACCTCTGTTTGCCTTGGTATTAAGGCACATCCTGAAGGTAAAGATGGCAGTATTCAACGGCGTCTGCTCTTCTTATTTCGGGCACTTTTTTGGGGATCAGGAAGTTTCCCTATAAGTGAAACGATAGCTTTGTTTTCTGTAGACTTGTATGTTTTCAAAAGGCCCGCCTTATCGTACGTGATTTTGTCCGGAGACATCGCGATTCTGTAACGACCTGCTCCGTCGTTCTCTATCAGATTCTTGTTCTTGATGCCCAATCTTTTCCTCAGACGCCAAATCCAATTTCTCGCCACCGCTTCGTCGTTCTTTGCCAATTCTGACATGCGGACCCACCCTTCATCTGTCCCTTTCTTGCGTTGGAGGACCAGGCGCAAAAGTTGACTTAGCTGTGCTACACTGATTTTTCTTTTCTGCTTGTTGATTAGGACAACACATTGGCCGCCCTCTTGACACCCAGAGATGCGTAGCCTAAAAGCATGTCCTTGTTCCTGCAAATCTCTCTTCGGCACTTGACCTCCCTCAGTTCCATCAGCAGATGCTTCACCTGCGGTCACTTGTTTCGCACTGGCTTCGTCCTGGGCTAAGGACACCGCATCCCCTTTCCGTTCGTGGGAGGCCAAAACGTCAAGTAAACCGCACAAGTCGTTGCAGAGGTCTGCATAAGTCAGGGTCAAAGCTTCAAGGAAAAGACCTCTTGGTTGTAAAACCCAGTACCAGTCTTCGCGTTTGGACGACTCAACACACTTTCTTCCCAAATCTCCATAAGCCTTCGCCAGCCGGATCACATCGACGACCAAACCAAATGTGGGAAAAGACCTCAGGTCATTGACTTTGTCAAGCCTTGAAAGCCTCCGCAATGCTTCACAACCAAGGCCATACAAGTTTTCCATATACTCGTTTGCTGCTCCGCACTCAAAGAATAGCGGTGGATATGAACTTCTCACATGCCCCAATTGCTCCTCGTCAGCGTCCTTCAGTTTCCCGCACCGGAAGAATTGCTCACGAAAAGTTTCGCCGATGGTCTTTATGCGAAAGACCAGACTTCCGATCTCTCTACAGTCAGACCTCAGCCAATCCGACTCGATGATGGCACGCTTTTCAAGGCTCTCGTCCGAAAGGCACAAGCGAAGCATACGCTCGTATGACTCGTCCCATGAGATGTCGTATCGAAATACCGGTTTTCCCCGCCAATTCAGACTCACACGATAAGGGAGCCTATGTTTTTCAAAAAGGCTGTTTATCATCTCGACAGCCAACTGAGCAGCGGGGAAGTTATCGAGGGGGAGATGCTTGGAAACATAGAGGACGACAGTGGTTATTAACTCTGAGTCAAGGCAATCGAGCAAAAACCTGCCGACAGCCTTTTCTGCCGTCGGTTCATCATTCAACATAGTCTTTTTGAGCTTCTTTCTGATTCGATTTTCGAACGCTTCCCATCGTTGCTGCGACGGCTTGCCTCCGGAGGAGAAGGACCGGCCGAAAATCCCAAAGAGACGACCCCGGGTATCCTCGCAAATGAAATGTAACTTGCTCATCTTCCCTCTCCAAGAAACCGATTGTTGTTCGGGACAGCTTTTTTCGACCCCAGTAGCCTGCCAACCAAGAACTGCGAATTACCCCCCCCCACGCCGAGCCATGCTTATTATAACGCGCCAACCCGACACAGGCATCACCTTCCAGATTGCTCGAGGAATACGGAGACAGTATCCCCGGCCATGCTTGAAGCGACGGTGACATCGCGGAGACGTCACGGAGATTCCTCTCCCTTGCTGAGCTGTGGTAGACGTTCTGATGTAATTCTTGAGAACCAATGTGACGAATCAGGAAAAGACGAAGGATCAAATCCATGTCGAGGCCGAAAAAGAAATGTTCATTCACGGAGGCTGAACGAACCCGAGAAGTTCGAGCTTTTTCTGCCGGCAATGAAACGTCCTTGATTGGGGGAAAGAGGCCACAGAGAAGATTCGTACCGGCCCCACTCCTCTGGGGCCTTTCCTTTTGGCTATCGAAATGAAACAGAACGAACCAGACATAATCGATCGCACGATTGCCTTCGTGGAATCCCGGAGCGGGCGAAGAATCAGCAGAGAGGAGGCACAGCGTGTCATCGAGAATGTCTCAGCTCTCTTCTCGCTGCTGCTGAAGTTGGACGCAGAAGCCGCGGCGAAAGACACCGAGAGCCTTTCGACAAGCGAAGAACTTGAGGAGAAACTGAAATGATAGTGTCTCCGTCCCGGGTGTTCTGGCTTCGGCTGGGGCGCTCGGGCCGGGGCGCATAATAGGACGGCGAGACACGATGGAGGAGTTTCCTCAATTGCCAGACGAAACTGAAGTCAACTGTATTCCGATCACAAAAGTTGCCGAAGCTCTTGACTTGCCCCTCAAGGCAATAGGAGCGGAGCAGTATATTCCATGTCCTCTCTCCAGCCATGAGCACGACGACCGTGATCCTAAATGTCACCTGAGCGACGACAAAAACCTCTGGCATTGCTTCAAGTGCGGCAAGAGCGGCGACGTTGTGGGACTTGTGAAAGCTGTCCGCAACTGCGAGGCAAAGGAGGCATACGCCTGGCTGCGTTCCACATTCAACCTCGGCAACCCGGCTGGGGGTCACCGGATACCGACGGACCCGATAGAAAGTCTGGCGCGACTGCGCAGATGGGAAGTCGAGGCATTGCGAAACTTGGGAGTCACCCCGGGAAACGGGCTTGTCATTTTCCCGATGCGCGATGCTGAGGGCAACATCGTCGGAAGAAAGCTCCGTCGTGCCGATAACAAACCTCTGAAAACCCAGGACGGTACGGAGGTCAAGTCCCTTACTCGAGCAGGAGATAAAAGTGGTCTGTTTTACCCCGTCCCCTTGCCGTCGGAAGGGAGTGTCCTGGTTTGTGAAGGTGAAGCTGACGTGGTAGCAGCACTATCGGCGGGCTATCGGGCGGTTGTCGGCACAGCTGGCGCGAATGTAGGGTCAGCGGGCCGTAAAGCCCTTCGACGCCTGTTGAGCGGTCGCGATTGCGTCCTGGTACCGCATCCTGACGCTGCGGGACGAAGGTGGCTTGAAAAGGTCGGCAAGCTCCTCTTAAACGTTCGGTGCGCGCTCCGGTACATTCCTCCGGATGCCGACAAGGATTTGGACCAGCGGTTGCGATTCGAGAAGGGCAAAGCCGCAATGCTGCATGAGCTTGTCGAGAAAGCCCTGCCGTACCAAGAAAAGCCGGTGACAGGTAACAAGCTACATCAGGCGGAGATACTGACCCGGCTCTGCGAAGCCCATGTCGAGGAATTCGTCCAAGACCAGTTCGGCAACCCATATGTTGTCATTCCCGTTGGCGTGCGCCTTGAGGTTTGGCCCACATCGAGTAAACGGTTCCGGGAGGCATGGCTTGCTCAACTGTACCGGAAGCAATGTGGCAAGCCGCCAGCGAGCGAAGCTCTGAAGCAAGCTCGCATTCAGGCGGAGGCGCGATGTTTTGACACAGCCAGGCGCACGCTTTTCAACCGTATGGCGAAGTTCGAAGGCAAGCTCTATTATGATTTGAGCGATGACGAATGGCGTGCTGTTGAGATCACGCCTGAACGTTGGCGGATCGTCTCATCGCCCCCGATATTCCGGCGGTACAAACATCAAGTCCCCCAAGTCGAGCCTGTGAAAGGCGGCAATCTTGATGATCTGTGGTCCTTCTTCAATATCCCCGAAAAAGATCGCCGCCTTTTCCTTGCCTTGGTGATCTCTTACTTGGTCCCGGACATACCGCATCCGATTCTGATTCTTCACGGCGAACACGGCAGTGGGAAATCTACCGTCGGTCGCTACATGAAGATGCTCGTTGACCCTTCCGCCGTCCTGACCCATGCGTTGCCCAAGGACAGCCAGGGCCTTTTCCAGAAACTCGATCATCACTGGCTCGTAGCTTTCGACAACGTGAGCAGGTTATCTTACGAAGTCAGCGATGGTTTGTGCCGGACAGTAACAGGCGAGGGAATGGAGAAAAGAGCACTCTACACAGACGACGAAGATTTTCTGCGCGCATATCGCCGCTGTGTGATGCTGACCGCTATCACCAATCCGGCTTACGGCGAGGACCTCTTGAGCCGCGCTATCCTTATTGAAACGGAGAGGCTCAGCAAAATTGTAGACGAAGAGACGTTAGATCCAAAGTGGCGGGAGGCTGTGCCTGGCATTCTCGGATACATGTTCGATGTCCTGGTGGAGGCTATGAAAGCTTTGCCGAGTGTACCGCGACAAGACCTTCCACGCATGGCAGATTTCGCCGTGTGGGGTATGGCAGCCGCTCCTGCCCTTGGATTCACAGGCGAGGAGTTCATGGCGGACTATAGGAAGGCCATTGACGAGAAGTGGCGGGATGCCGTTGAGGCCAGCCCGTTTGCATCAGCGATTGTGGACCTGGTGGATTTTCAAGGCGGCTCTTGGAGCGGGACCGCAACACAGCTCTATGACGCGATCACCCCCACCGATGACCTACCCAATAAGTCATTCCCCAAGAATCCCCGAGGCGTATCAGCACGGCTTACGAAGCAGGCGGCCGCGTTGCGAGCCGTGGGCGTCAACATCAAACGTCCCGACCCGGCCGGCAAGAAGAAAGAGAAGATCATTCGTCTGACCAAAGAAACTAAGGATGATGAGCTACCATTTTGACCAAGCTAACACAGAGTTCCTACCAGAGCGTGGCGGACGCAAGGCGGGCGCAAAGTGCCTCCCGGCGGGTGCAAATCGGACGCAAAAATGTCGTTTGCGCTCACCTTTAAACGCCGAACTGAGACAAGGTTGCACAGCGGCGGGCGCAAGCGGGGGCAAAATTCTCTATATATTCTATCCCTCCTTCCAAAAGGGGAAAGAGGGAAAAAAGAGAGAAGAAGGGGGGCTTAGGAAAAGGTAGGGAAATTTGCGTTCTTTGCGCCCGCCAAGTGGATGTTGGTAGAAAAAAGAGGACGCGACGAGCACAGAAACGATCGAGGGTCAACTCGTGGTGGAAGCATCGCAACAGCCAGAGGTGTTCAGGGATATGTTCTTGAAAGCCGCCGACGATCTCAACCGAAGATACGCCCGGGGCACAGACGAGTATGTCCGCGAGCACAATCCTGAGTTGCGCAAGAGGCTCAACGAAGTTTGGATTGCGGGACGTCAAGGGAAGGCAGGACTTGAAGACTTTCGGGATGTCCTGAAGCGGTGGTATTTCCTGCACCTCAGGGCGGGTGAAATACAGGCCGCTATCAAAGGGCAGAAAAGGTGAATGGTCGGCGGCGGCGAGTCGTTAGCCTGACCCGGAGTAGTCTTGTCCGAGTTGGGGCGCAGTCGCTTCCGGTGAATTCCACTCGGGCACCGAACGATGATCGAGATCCCCCGAGATTTTCGTTGGGGTGCTTGGTTTTTGAAAGGAGTCCTCACGTCTGGATTAGGCAGATAGTGCGAGGAAAATGTAGCTATGTAAATGTTGCGCAGAAGGAGGGAGAATCGATCGATTTATGCACAAAAATACCCCATCCCCGACAAATTCAGGTCAACTGATGAACCTATTTATCGCATCCTGGGATAGAGTTTCAGGAGTGAAATCTGCTCCTTCACCGACAACGATTCACTGTCCACTGCGAGGTGAAGAAAAGCCAACGTTCGCCATTCCAGGATGCCCCTTACTCGCTCCTCAAGCTTTGCTGCATCACAGTTTGCCACCGCTTCAGGAGTCGCTATTCGCTCAATGTAGCTCTTATCAACACCAGTGAGATCCGCTATGGTTTCCGGAGTCCATTCCATTTTGCGAAGGAAAAGAATTACACTGTTAAGCCCTTCTTGCGGAGCGACAACGACCACGCTGGTGTGGTCGCTCAATCGCTCGTTCACCGTTAACACAAAATCGCTTTTCCCCCAAGAATCTCGCAGGCGCTCCTTCAATCGAGCGTTCCGGCGCTGGCCATTCATCCATTCCTTGAGCTTTTCCCAGTCGCCTGGTTCGAAATATTCCCCCACATACTCTCTGATCCGATTCTTCTGTGCCCTGGTCAGCGATCTCCAATACCGAGGAAAGTCAGGACGCATCAGGTCTTGGATGGACAGGATACTTCGCAGCCAGCCATACCATCGCCGTTTATCTTTAAGCTTCCGCACCCCGCAGTGGGGATATGAGGACTTTATTTCCATCGGCGTAATAGGCTTTGACATTGACTCCGTGTCGTCTCCTCAAATAGTATTTAATGTTCCGCTTGTTCGAACCAGGATAATCGACCAAAATGAGTTCACCCGGTTTCAACTGCTTCACGCGTTCGGCCAGTTTTTTCCCGAGAAGCCAACCACGTTCGTTTGCCGGAGGATGTTTTACTTTCTCCAACGCGTGGAGGAGTTCGCGAATGTCCTTGTTTCTGTTGACCATTTTTCCATTCCCCTCTACTCAAATTAAAAGTATAACAGATGTAGGCGCATATGTCGACCTCTTTTTGTTCCAACTCATTCAACTCAAGCTGGTTCGGACTACCGCTTGGTTTGCGAAAAAGCGAAAGGAGACAAGGGGCAAACATTCAGAAATATATGTTGACATAACCCAGCGAAAGGTGTAGAAATGGTGTATTATGAGAAGGACAAATATCAATCTCGGTGACATTCAATGGGAACGGCTGGATGCCATGAGTAGGAGAACAGGACTGAAAAAGTCCGAGCTTGTTCGCCGAGCAGTTGACGAGTATCTGGATCGCGAAGAGCGAAAAGCTTTGCGGGCAAAAAGGGAAGGAGGGAAATGAAAAACAAGCGTAGTACGGAATGCGGCGGGAAAGCGGTCATCTATTGCCGCGTGAGTACCGATGACCAGGCACAGGGGACCTCCCTCGAAACTCAGGAAGCAGAGTGTCGGGGATTCGCTGAGCAACTTGGCTTAGAGGTTGTCTGTGTGTTCAAAGGGAAAGGTGAGAGTGCCAAGACGACCGACCGCCCAGCCTTCCAAGCGATGCTGAAGTTCTGCAACGCAAACAAGGGAAAGGTTGAAGCGGTAATCGTCTGGAAACTGGATCGCTTCTCACGAAACGCGGGGGATGCGAATCAGGAGAAAGCGAAACTTGTCAAGATAGGGGTGCAGGTTGACTCCGCCACAGAGCCCGCCCTCAACGAGGACAACCCGGCGGCGCGCCTTACTTTCACAGTATTGGCGGGGGTAGCCCAATTCGATAATGAGATCAGGGCTGAACGTGCTGTGACGGGAATGAAGCGTCGGGTGGAAGAGGGGTGCTGGACATGGTGCCCCCCGTTCGGCTATCGCAGCTGCCCCAAGGGGGCGGATCGAGAGCGGCATCGGGAACACGGGTTACTGGAACCCATCCCGGAACTTGTCCCGCTTATCAAGGAAGCCTTCCGCATCCTGGCGACGGGCCACTATTCTGTGAAAGGAACGTTCGAGGAACTTCGCAAGAAAGGCTTGATAAGAATCAACGGGAAGACACTCTGCGTTCGGAGTCTTCGGAATATTCTCCGCAGTCCGATCTACTGCGGATACATGGATGCCTTCGGAGAGAGGCGGAAAGGAAAGTGGGAGCCGCTGGTATCGGTGGAGACCTTCGAGACTGTTCAGAACGTACTCGATGGCCACGGATTCGTCAAGAGGCAAACA
>JABMQX010000139.1 GCA_013203085.1 bacterium
GTGCCCTGCGTGCCGCGAAGCTCGGTTTCTCCGTACGCCATAGCCGGATTGCCGCTGGCTTCGTACTGGCCGAAAAGCATCAGCATGCCGGAGGCGAACTCATAGGTAACCTCGAGCGTATCGGGAATCGTTCGGGCGTCGCGAACGGCGAATTTTCCACCGTGCGCCGAAAGGGACGAAGGAGCAATTTCGCCAACCATCCACCGCATCGCGTCGAAATAGTGCACGCCCCAGTTGCCAAGCTGCGACGAGTAGAGCCGCCACCAGCGGAACTTGTACGGATGGATGTTCTTGTTGAAAGGCCTCAATGGTCGAGGTCCGAGCCACATATCCCAGGCCAGCCCCTTGGGCGGTTCGGAATCGGCTGCGACGCCCATGCCGTTGGGATACATGTTGCTAAGCCGGTAGGCCCTGGCGACGGTAACTTTCCCTATCTTGCCTCCGCGCACCATTTCCACGAGTTGCTTGTAGAGCTCCGAGGAACGCCGGTGGGTGCCCACCTGGCAGACCCTGTTGTTTCTTCGGACCGCCTCGACCATCTTCCGCCCTTCGACGACAGTCATGGACAGCGGCTTCTCGACGTACACATCTTTGCCGGCGTCGCAGGCCATAATTGTCTGGATGGCATGCCAGTGGTCCGGCGTCGCGATGACGACGCCATCAATGTCCCTTCTGTCGAGCATTCGGCGAAAGTCGGTGTATTTCTTGGTCTTGAGCCGCAGGGCCCTTTCCTGCTTCAACATCATCGGCTCGTCCACATCGCACAGCGCCGCCACGTCAAGGTCCTTGTTGCGAACAGCCACACGGAGGAGTTGCCCACCTCGGTTGGCGATGCCTATGAATCCTACACGGATTTTCTCGTTGGCGCCGAGGGCCTTCCGCGAAGCTCCAAAGCCCAGAGACAGGGCCGTCGCGCCTATGGCCGAGCTTTTCAAGAAACCACGTCTTGTCATTTCCCCTTTCGATTTCATCCTTATTCCCTCCATGATGGAAACTCTGTATTGCGCCTCCCCCGGGGCCAGGGTTCAAGGTTAATCCTATTGGCTGAACTCGCCACCCGGACAGCGGCGACGCCTCGCCACTCGGCCTCTGCCCGCGCTGGCATCACTCGGCAACTTTCTTCCATTCGCTGGCGTCCGGTCCCTCGCCGATTGTGGGGAAGGAGGATATACGCAAGTGAGCGCAGCCCATCGGAATCAGAGTTATCTCCTCGACCGGTTGATCGGACTTGATGGGGCTTTCCTGAAGGCTTCCGGCGCAGTTCGTGACAAGCGTCCAGTTCGGAATTCTCTTGCCTTTTGCCCTCAATTCGACCGGTGCGTTCTCAACGGAAAAGGGCTGGGATGGAACGCGGCCCTTCTTGGCAATCGTGAACGACGACGCCGGATTATCCCTGTCAACGATCAGCCCGTAGTTCCACGGGGTTGTTGGGAAAACTTCGAATTCGGGCCATTTGTCAGTGCCGCCGTAACGTTTCCATGTCTGTCCGATTCTCAGGGAGTATGTCAATGGACCTCTGTTGACGGAGACGGAGTTGGCGACCTTTTTCCAAGCGGAGAGGGTGATTCTCATCGGCAACTCCAGCTTCACGCGGTCGCCGTCCTTCCATATCCGCTCGATAACCAGGTAACGGCCTCCGGGGGCCTCGACCTTCTTGGCCTTGCCGTTAATGCTAACCTTTGCTCCCTCGCACCAGCGCGGAATCCTCAGGTGGAGCGGGAACTTCACCGGCTTCGAAGCTTTCAGGATGAATTCGATACTCTCGTCAAAAGGATAGCCCGTTTTCTCAATGACCTTGACTTCGACGCCGTCGCCGACCTTCGCCGTGACTTCGCAGTCAGCGTACAGCATCGCCGCCAGACCGTTGCCCTGTGTTGCCAGCCAGAGATGCTGAGCGAAATAGGGCCAACCCTGCCCGACATTGTGCTGGCAGCAGCGGTAAATCCACGGGCTGTACGAGACCATCGTCCCGCCGTTCTGGAAGACGTGCACGCCCCCCTTATCGCACTGCACTAAATTCGGAGCCGTCAGATAGTGAAGCCCCTTCCAATCCGGCATCACCGCCGCCGGGAACGAATTGAACGCGATGTCCTCGCACCTGTCGGCGTACTTGAGATCGCCGGTGATTTTCAGAAGCGACTCGTTCGAGTACATGAACTCCACGATAGAACAGGTCTCCGCCGCCTGCTCCGCCCCGGTCTTCCCTTTGCGGAAATTCTCATCTGCGGCGAACATCCCACCCGGCACCTGCCCGTACTCATCCATGACAGTGCGGTAAATGCTCTCGACGGCGTCGAGATGCTTCTTGTCCTTCGACTGCTGGTAGTAAACGCCGGGTTGACGAACGCCCATAGTGATGTTGACGCCGTGAGGGGTGGGCAAGCCCTCGGTCCAGTTCGCGGTTCGAGAAAAGACCCTCTTCGCCACGTCCAGCAGCCACTCATCGCCGGTTCGGTTGTAAAGCCAGTAGATGCTCTCGAGATTGTCCCCGCCGCGAATCCACTGCCAGCTTCCCGGAAGAAGATGTTCGATCGGCATCTCAAGTTCGTATCGGAAGTACTTCGTCATGAGGGGGATAACACGCTCGTCGCCGGTGGTTTCGTAAAGGGATTGCAGGGCGAAAAGCATCACCATGTTCGGCCAAACGTCGTGATTCTTCTTATTGTCCGGCGGGCCGAAATATCCATCCGGCTGCTGACTGCTCAACGCCTTGTCGAGCCACTGCTTCGCCTCCTTGATGATCCTTTCATCTTTGAGAACGTAGCCGAGGTCGCCAAAACCCTTCAGCCAGTAAGCGGGCTCCTCCCATCCGCGGGATTTGAAGTTCCACCATCCGTTCTCCTCTCGACAGAACCTGCTCAGCTCCGGCAGATGCCCGACCATGCCGTCCGCCATAAGCTCGAGTTGTTTGCGCAGCCATCCCTTTGGGGTGATGTTGCCGATGGGAAGCTTGATCAGCGGACTGGACGTCAGCGGCGGACGATTCGACACGTAGAAATCGTTTCCCCCAACCACCGCCGGTTTCTCTATGACATATACTTTCTCCACGTCCGCGCCCTTTCCATCCGAGATAGATAGAGGTCCAACAACTGCAAAAAGAATTACTCCTGCAACCAGA